>JAKAEG010000339.1 GCA_021819985.1 Nitrospirota bacterium
CGATCTCCGGCAAAAAAAGCAAAAACACAAAAACCTTTTGCGCTCTTGTTGTAAGCGCAGGGTTTGCCGAAGCCGGCAGAAGCGAACTGCAAAGCACGCTGCAAAAAACAGCCAGGGATTGCGGGATAAGACTTATGGGGCCAAACTGCATGGGAGTTTACAACGCCGTCAACGGGCTGGACACCTTCATCCTGCCTTCTGAAAGGCTCCCCCGTCCGCGCGCGGGTGGGGTCGCGGTCATTACCCAGAGCGGCGCTGTGCTTTCTCTCCTTTTTGAAAGCATGGTAAAAGCGGATATCGGGGTTTCCATAACCGTCCATTACGGAAACGCCGCAGATGTGGATGAATCGGATATTCTTGAATTCCTGGAGAAAGACAGCGAAACGCACGCGGTCGTCTCCTACCTGGAATCCGTAAAAGACGGGCGGAGGTTCATAAAAAAGGCAAGGTCTCTTTCAAGGAAAAAACCGCTCATCATATTGAAAGGTGGCAAGGCGGCAGCGGGACAGGCGGCGGCCTTTTCCCATACGGGCAGGCTTGCGGGCGCTTACGAGGTATTTCATTCCATCCTCAAGCAGTACGGCATACCTGAGGCCTCCGATTTTGAGGACCTCGTGGACAGCGCCCTCGCGCTTTCAACAGACAGCGAATACCGCAAAAGAACGAAAAAAAAATACAGTCAAACAACAAAGATAAAAACAAAAAATTCAGAAGGAAACAGGATACTGGTACTCACAAACGGAGGAGGCGCGGGAGTACTCGCCTCTGATGAATGCGTAAAGCAGGGTTTCAGCCAGCCGGAGCTGCCTTCCTCAAGCCTTGCTTCCCTGAAAAAGGTGTTTCCCGCCTTTTACGGTTTCGGCAATCCGCTGGACATTACCGCGCAGGGCGGCGACAGGGATTACCGGGTTGCGCTGAATGAGCTTGGCGAAAGTTATGATGGTTTTGTCGTGATCGCTCTTTCCGCTGTGACAGGAATTACCCCGGCGCTTGCAAAAATACTGGCCGATTTCAGAAAAAGGACCGGCAAGCCGGTGGCTTTCCACACCGGTCAGGATGAGACGGGCAGGAATATTGCCGGCGAGGCGCGTAAATCGGGGATACCTTCGTTTCCCACCCCTGAAAGGGCGGTCCGGGCGCTCGTCCATCTGCTTTCATGACAAAAGGAAAGGAAAGAGAAATCGTTGAAGAATTCCTGCGTGGCATTCAGGGCCCGCAGCCGATGGAGCATGAATCCAAACGCCTCCTTTCCGGGCTGGGTATCCCGGTGCCCAAGGGTGTTTTTATCCCCAAAGAAAACATCTCCAAAAAAGAGGTCTTTTTAAAAACCGCTCCGCTTGGGTTTCCGCTGGTGGCAAAGACGGCATCTCCGGCCTTTCGGGCCAAGACGGAAGCGGGGGCCATAAGACTGAGGTTAGAAAAAAAAGAGCAGGCAATGGAGGCCGCCCGCGAACTGGCCGGGATAGAAGGTGCAAAAGGTGTTTTGATCGAGCAGATGATAGAGGGAGGGACCGAGGCTATAGTGGGCGGGCTAATGGACGCCCAGTTCGGGCCGGTGGTAGCGTTCGGACTTGGAGGAATATTCGCGGAGGTGTTCAGGGACGTATCGTTTGCTCTGGCCCCTGTAAATGAAAAAGAGGCGCTGAGGCTTGCAACTAGAATAAAAGGAAAAGAACTGCTCTTTGGCATACGCGGCCGTCCGCCAGCCGATCTTAAAGCCTTGTCTGCCGCGATAGCAACGGTCTCAAGGCTTATCGCCACCGGGCTTATAAAAGAGATCGACCTGAACCCGCTGGCCCTTTTCCCGAGCGGGGCCTTCGCGCTGGACGCAAAGATCTTTGTTTAAGTTTGCACAGGCTTTTTAGCTCAAAAGCGAGTCAAGCTCATTTTTCAGATCGCTGATAATATATGGTTTTTTCAGGAATGCCTTGAAGCCTGCGCTATGGTAATTGGATGCAAGGGCGTCATTGGAATACCCGCTTGACATTATGGCCTTAACACCGGGGTCGATCTCGATAAGCTTACTGATGGTTTCGGCCCCGCCCATTCCTCCCCGTACGGTAAGGTCCAGAATGACAATATCGAAAGGCGTTTTTTCAGCCAATGCATTCCTGTATTTTTCCAGCGTGTCCACCCCATTTTCAGCAAGCTCCACATCATGTCCAAGAGTATGCAGCATTTCCTCAATAAGATTACGGATCATCTCCTCATCGTCCATTACCAGTATCCTTCCCCTCCGCTGGGATGTCTGCGCCGCATCCCGCCAGACAGGTTCGTCTTTTTGCCCGTCCGCCCCCGGAAGGTAAATTGAAAAAACTGTGCCCGTGCCCGCGGCGGACCGTACCTCTATCAGACCGCCATGATTTTTAATTATTGAGTATGAGGTCGCGAGCCCCAGCCCGTTGCCATTGTCTTTTGTGGTGAAATAAGGATCGAATATCCTGGATATGAATTGCTCCGGAATGCCGGGACCGTTATCCAGTACCTCTATCAGCACATAATTCTTTTTTTCCAGCATCATTGGCAGAGCTGGATCATCCGCCCGGATATTTCGCGCGCGTATTTCGATCCTGCCTCCGACAGGCATGGCCTGGTCCGCGTTCAAAATTATGTTCTGGATGACTTGTCCTATCTGCCCGGCGTCTCCGTCAACGGGCCAAAGCCCGTTTTCCGTGGTAATGCTGAATACAGAGCAGGACCCGCTCAAAGAAAACCGGGCCGCATTTTCCAGTATAGGATGAATGGCGGTATGCTCTTTTACAGGTTGCCCGCCTCTGGAAAATGTCAATAGCTGATTTGTCAGACCAACAGCCTGACGCAGCGCCTTTTCCGCCTGCTCCAGGGACTTAAGGCTCCTCTGCCGGTCATCTACAAGCTGGGCTAGCGATATATACCCGAATACGCCTTGAAGCAGATTATTGAAGTCGTGGGCAATTCCTCCCGCCAGGGTCCCGATCGCTTCGAGTTTTTGTGTTTTGAGCCGCTCTTCCTGCAACAGATGTTTTTCAGTAATATCGACGAGCACTTCTATCGCGGAGGTAACCTGGCCGGAATCATCCTTTAACGGGAAGGCCTTGGTCTCTACAAATTCGATCTGCCCATCGGCTGATTTGTGCCTGTGGACAGACGAATACGGCATGCCTGTCTCAAAGACCTGCTTCACAGCGCAATCTTCGCCGTGCTCATAACATGGCCGGCCGGTCCTGTGCGTCAGATCGAAACAGGTCCTTCCTTTGAGTTCGCCAGGTGAAATCCCGGTCT
>JAKAEG010000031.1 GCA_021819985.1 Nitrospirota bacterium
GAATCATAAATGGGCCTGTTTTGGTACAGGCGGCCCAGCAGGGCCGCCAGGGGCAGGAAGATAAGTGAATTGCAGAAGAGCGCTTCACTTTTTTGCCGTTTATAAATTGACGCCATTTTCCGGTAAACGCGCAGGACCGCAAAGATATTCGACAATTTCCCATAGAAAGAAGGAATCCTTATATCTACCGTCTTCCATTCATCTGCGCTGACAGGCGCGGTATTCTCATTCCGGCACCAGCGGACCATGGTGATCGAGTATCCGCTCCTCGCCAAGGACCTCATCGAGAGCGCCAGCCTTTCGCAAACGATGTCCGAATGATACATCACGAATATGCCCCGCCTGCCATTATTCATTTTTCCTCGTTTTACGTCCTTCATGTGGCCGGATTCAAACGGGCGATCCGTTTTACGATAGAGTTGATGATCGCCAGGTCCCCCTCGTCAAGTCCAAGGCGAAACAGCATGAACAGATAAAAGAATGGCAGGACTACCGCCCCCGCTATCAGCGACAGCTTCTTGATATAAAATATTATGATAAATGTCGAGAAAGCCGCCACGGCCGGTTTCCAGGCGGCGATACCGGCCCCCAGTATCCGATCTTGCCGGTAGATCACGAACGCCAGCACGGCCGGGATGCCGGCAATCACGACAGAGGCCGAAATTGCCGCGCCCACTGGCCCGTATCGCGGGATCAACAGGAAATTCATGATTATATTTATGGCGCCCATGACCACCACTATGATCATCTCCTGGTTCTGTCTGTTGGACAGCCTCAACAGATAACCGGTTGGCCCTGCAACGGCTTTGACGATCTGTGAAAAGGCAAGCACAACCAAAATAATCGCCCCGTGCTGAAAATCGCGCCCAAAGATGCGCATGATCTGCGATGCGAATTGGGCCACAAAGAGGAGGATCAGCAATTGCAGGTTCAGACCCCAAAGGCTCACCTTTTTATAGAGGTATTGAAGGGGCTCCATCCGGCCCGAGTGAAACAAATCTGACATCGTAGGCAAAAATGCCTGCGTGAACGCGCCCGTGATGAACGCGGACTGCAAGGCCAGACGGGCGGCGGCGTCATATATTCCGGCTTCCTCTGCGGTCCGCATCGCGCCAAGGAAGACGCGGTCCACCGCGCTAACCAGCATATAAAAAGAGCCCGTCAAAACCGTCGGCGCAAGAAAGACAAACCATTTTTTAAATTCAAATTGCGCTTTTATGCCTGAAATGTTTTTGAAGAGCAGGGGCAAAAACCTGGAAGAAACCATCAGGGTGAGCACGGAGCCCGCAAGAAAGGAGAGCAGTATATAACTTCCCCTAAAGCCCGCCAAATAGACTATCCCGGCGCATAAAAGTATCAGGGAGTACCTCAGGGATTTTATTGCCCCGTTTGACATGAAAAGCCTGCGGCTCTGCGTGGCTGAAAGTATGGACTCGCACAGGTAATAAAAGGGGGCCGCGATGAGTATATATTTCAGATACTGAAACAGGTCCTTTTCTTTAAACCACCCCATTATAAGATGGTGCGGAAACAGAAAGATAGCCAGCACAGCCAGGGCGGTGAGCATAAAAGGGACGGTAAGGCCCGTAAGCAAAAAGCCCCTGGCCTTCCCGTATTCGCGTTTTGACAGGTAAACGGGTATATAGCGCTGATAACCGTTATCCATCCCAAACAGGCAGAAAGTGCCGGTTATATTTAAAATTGCGTATGATATGGTAAATAGACCGAAATCATTTACCCCCAGCGCCCTTGCCAAAAAGACAAAAAGGCCGAGCCTCAGCAGGCGGTTTCCGGCCATTCCCATGAAATAACCGGCCGAATCCTTAGCCAGGGACTTTATGAGTTTCAGCTCTTCCATATTATTCCGTTATGATTTGCCATCTGATATCAGCGGATGACTTTGCCATACACGGGCCCTCTGGTCATCGTGTCTTCTCCCCTGTCCGCCAGCGCTGTACGGGTCCCGGCAACGGACCCGAAAAACAACACCAGATTCCCGCGCCCGTTCTTGTCCACCGCTATTGCCGTTTTGCAATCTTCCGCGTAGGGCTTAAAGATGACCGTTCCGTTGCAGGCGCAATGAACTCCCGTAACGGTATTGGAGACTTGCGGCATTTCCAGATAGCAGCCGTCATCGCCGGCCAGATCAATGCCGGTCTTGCAGTAAAGCGCCCTGCATTGTATCAACCGGGTCCTGTTCCATTGTTTCTTTTTTCTCCCGGAGGGGGCCGATATATAAAACCCCGTCCTGGCAAGCGAGGCCTTCTTTCCTGACACGTTGCACCGGTCGAGAGTATTATGGGACGGCCTCCGCGAGCCCGGCTGGACAATCGCTATGCCGGCGTCCGGATAAACGGCCCCGGCCATTTTATATGTCCCGTCCGGCACGTTATATATGTTTACCCTGCTCACAAGCGAATACCTGCAGCCGTACAGGCTTATTCCCACGTTCGCTGCATCATCCGAGTCGACAGACATGTCTTTGATCCAGACATGCGAGGCCCTTTTCAGAGGTTGCTGCACGGAAAAACAAAAACCCCTTCCGCCTTTCCATTTCAGGACCGTGGCAGCGCCGTCTCCCTCGATAATGACATCCGACGGGAAAAACAGCGGCCCCACCCGATAAATACCTGCCGGAAGATAGACACGGCCTCCGGGTATCCAGGCCGCCCTGTCCAACGCGGCCTGGATTGCACGCGTATCGTCAGACCGGCCGTTTCCTTGCGCGCCCAGCGCCTTTACGTTGATTGTCCATGCGGGCCTGAAGGATCCCGGTCCCGGGCCGCTCTGCGCCATATCGAGCCGCCGGTAAACATTCCAGCTCATATGCATCGTATTCCGGCCGGAGCCGGCCAGCGGTCTCCTGACGGCAAACCCGGAAGTGACGTTCGCCAGGACATTGTCCCTTTTCCCTTTTTCTATGAGGATTCCTTCCGCGGCATTGGAAATGCCGGGGTCTGTTATCACCGCGCCGTCACTGTTACAGCGTATCCCTATCCTTGAGAAGGCGGCCACGTCGGCCTTCAAATAACAATCATTGCCGTTTGCCAGGTCGAAGCCTATTCGGCAATGGCGGGCGCTGCAATTTGAGATCTTATTGAAATTCGCCTTCTGGCCGCTGTTTTCGGTAGTAGAGGAAAAATAATAACCCCTCTCCCCAAAGCTGCCTTTTTCACCGGAGACTTCGCACTGTTCAATTGTATTGTAATATGCCCCGCTTACTCCGGCGGTGCCGCGCAAAGTGATGCCGGCATCGGGGTAGACAAACCCGTGCTGGATATATGTTCCCGGTGGGACATTTGAGATGATTACTTTTGAAACGGAAGAATGCCAGCAATCCACAAGATCAATCCCTACGTTCGCAGCACCGCGCATATCGATGGCCAGATTACTGATGCGCAGGTATCCTGTCTGTGCGGCCGACGGACTCAGCACAAACCCCTTCCCCCCGCGCCATTTCAGGAGTGTTCCGGGACCGTCTCCCTCGATGATGACCTTTGACGGAAAAGTCAATGGACCGACAAGATAAGTCCCCGCCGGAAGATATATGCGGCCTCCTCCCCGTTTCAACCTGTCCAGCAGCGCCTGTATCATTTGCGTGTCGTCGGCAACGCCGTTTCCCCTTGCCCCAAAATCCTTCACATTCAAGCCGGGAGGCCTGCTTTCGATGCCCGCAGGAAACGCACCCAGTGCGCAAAGCGCAACGGTAAGGACCAGACAGATCCCAAAAAGCGAAACCAAAAACATACGGCGGAATGTTGAAGTCTTGCTCATTTCAAAAAGAAAAACCCCCTGTTATCTGCAGCTTTCAATGACGTTCTTCACCTCATGAGTTATCTTCTCCAGGTCTTCCTGTGACAGATAAGGATGGACAGGCAATGAAATGCACCGCTTCGCCACCCATTCGGCATTAGGAAAGTGCTGGTCTCCCAGAATTTTTTCAAAGACCGGCTGTTTGTGGAGAGGCATGGGGTAGGCTACGACCGTGCCGACCCCCGCTTCGCCGAGTTTCGCTGCAAACTCATCCCTGGTTATCTTCAATTTCTCGAGTTCGAGCAGGACCGTAAACTGATGATAGGAATGCTCGACAAACGGTTCGGTGTACGGCATCACGAGGCCGTCGCCCCCCTCAAGGCCCTTCATCAGGAAGGCCGCGTTCTCCCTCCTTTTTTCCGTAAATCCGGCAAGTCTGCCCAGCTGTACGATCCCGATGGCCGCCTCCACATCGGTCATGCGGAAATTTGTCCCGAGAAAAGTATGCAGATACTTTTTAGACTGCCCCTGCTGCTTCATCAGGATACAATTTTCAATGATCTGTGGAGAATCGGACGCAATCATCCCTCCCTCACCCGTTGTCATGTTTTTCGTGGCGTAAAAGGAGTAGCTGACGGCATCGCCGAACGACCCAACGTCCTTTCCCCTGTATTTGGTCAGATGCGCCTGGGCGGCGTCCCATACCACTTTCAGACCGTGCTTTACCGCAATTTCCAGGATGCCGTCAATATCGCAGCTGTTTCCATAAAGGTGGACCCCGGCAATGGCCCTTGTCCTCCGGGTGATCCTGTCTTCGATGTCATTGACGTCCATGGTAAAGGTCCTGGGATCAATGTCGCAAAAGACCGGTTTGCCGCCGGCGTGGCAAACCATCGCAGCCGTTGCGAAAAAAGTGAATGCGGGGACGATCACCTCATCGCCGGGCCCGATCCAGTTGGCATATATCGCCTGGAGCGAAACGGACCCGTTTGCCGCGGTTGTAGCATATTTTGCACCCACTGCTCCCTTGAATTTTTCCTCGAACTCACTGCATTTCATGCCCTGCCGCAGATTGCCGGAGCGCAGCACCTCGACAACCGCGTCTATCTCTTCCTCTCCAAGCCGTGCGCATGCAACCGGTATCACTGTTTTTTCAAGCCTCCTTCAATTTTTCCGCGATCTCCAGCGCCTTGATTGAATCATCTATGGAATTCATGTTGCGCGTGCCGTTTTTTATGCAGTTCAGAAAATGCCCTATCTCCAGATCAAAGAGATTGACCTGCTGGAAATTCACGAAAGTGCTCCCCTTGTCGTAGATCCCCCGACCTTCTTTCAGGAACAGGATTGTGGGCAAATGGCTCAGGACACTCGTGAAGATCGAGCCGTTATCGCCATGAAACTCAAGGTATTCCATGTAAACCGGGGAAACGAAATCCGCCTCGCAGATGATCCTTGCGCCGCCGCACCGGAGATCGAGCAGTATCATGTCCTCGGCGTCCGCCTTTACGATCTGCCCGCCGATCTCCCTTTCCTTTATCAGTATCTCCTTTGCGGACACCTTCACGGAATCGATCCGGTCCAGGTACCATAAAACCAGGTCCAGTTTATGGATGAGCATTTCGTTGATCACCCCGCCCCCGCAGCTGAGCAGGTGCTTCCATGCCTGATGGCTTCCCCTTCCGCCCACCCTGAAAATCCCGAAATGGACGTTCCCGATCAGTCCCTCGTCAAGCCATTCCTTGACCTTGACGAACGCCGGATGGAACCTGTAAAGATATCCGACCATCAGCATTTTTTCGGCATTTTCAGCGGCCCCTTTGATCTGGAACGCCTCTAAGAGGCTCATGCAGAGCGGTTTTTCGCAAAACACGTGTTTGCCCTTTTTAAGGGCGGCCAGTATGATCTCCTTGTGGCTCGTCACGGGGGTGCATACGTCCACAACCTGGATCGCGTCATTTTCGATTATGTCCGCCGTTTTTCCCATGCAGTCTATACGAAAATGCGACGCCAGCCTGCCGGATGCGTCTCCGTCTATGTCGGATACCACGACTTCGACATCAGCGAATTTCTTGTATGCGCCTATATGCCGCCCGGCAATTTTTCCCGCGCCGATAACGCCTACCTTCATGGTCTCCTTTACCATTTTTTGGCCCTGTTTCTTTCCTTTAATTTTTCAGGCAGGGGATATGCCCTGCCGGCCGTCCCCTTTACCAGGCTCCACGCCGGGACGTCCCTGGTCACAACGCTGCCCGCCGCTATGAAGGAACCCTCTCCGATCCTGACGCCGGGCATGATCGTCGAATTTGCGCCTATGCTTACACCGTCCTCGATGACCGGGCCCAGGGGCTCATATTGCGCGCGCATCCTTTGCGGATACCGGTCATTTGTGAGGACGACGTTGGGGCCTATGAAGACGTCGCTGCCGATCTTTGTATGAGTGGGGATATAGGCCTGGCTCTCTATTTTGACCCTGTCGCCGATCTCGACGTTTCCGTCAATGACCGTCCCGCTGCCGATGACGATCCTGTTTCCGATCCGCGTATTTTCCCTGATCACGATCCCATGGCCGGTAGTAAAATTATCGCCGATGACCACGTCCGCATAGATAACGCTCAAGGCCCTGATTGTCGCATTGCCGCCTATTTTCGCCGCCCGGCAGCCTTCCCTGTATTTGAGCCCGATAATTACATTTTCCTGCACAAGGCAGTTTTCCCCCAGAACGGCAAAATATTTCATCTCCATTTCCTCCACAAAAGTTTTGGCAAAACGCACAGCAGCTTAAGCGCGAGTCTTGCATGCAGGTTGTCCAGCCTCTCTATTGCCGCTGAATATAGCCCTCTTTCATCCTGTGTCATTTGATCGAATATGCTATTGCAAAGATAGGTTATGCACGTACGGGTCCTGTGTTCCGGCAAATCGGCGCAGCCTTCCGGCGTCATATTGGGGCAGCATCCCTCACCAATTGCCTCACTGTTTTTGGCAGTAATAAATGGAAACAGCTTTCTTATGATCTGAGGATGAATAATGTGGAGTTTATGGGTATAACTCCCGATTGGACGGTCGCTGCCCAGTCTTAATATATAGTCTGTAATTGTCCGCCTGTCGTAGTTCTTTGCGCAACACCCGTAATTGCCGCAAGCTACAGCACAGATTTTTTTCGAATAATGAGCATATGTGGAATGTATGATTCCATTTATCTCTTCTCTTTGCAGGTTAAGTATTTTTATATCTTTTAAATCCAGGGCATCAAACGATCTCAAAGGCAACCCCTGGGCAAAATTGGACATAACAGCCCGGAAAAAGAGTTTTTTTAACATTTGGGCAAATGAAGCGCGTCTCCTTATGGCGGAAAAAGGGGACTGGCCGTCCTTTGCCGCGGTGTCCCTGCCTTCATCATTTCTTGATTGTAAAGCGCATAATTTTTCTTTTCCCATGATGGTCACCGCCATTTGACCCCTCTGAAAATCGCGTCCCTGTTTATCCTGTCCTTGTACTTCTCGACTGCCCTGAACATGCCGCAGAGTACGTCATCGGTCAGGTAATGGGGCTTGAGACCGAGTTCAAGAAGGCCCGTGTATTTCGGGTTATAATAGTGCTCTTCCTTCTCCACCCTAGGGTTCTCTACCGCCTTCACTTTAACGTCATAGTCAAGCCCTTTCCCGGCCCTTCTCACGTGCCCGGCCAGCTCATTGACGGAAAAGGTCTCCGTAACCTGATTGAAGACGCGCAGTTCCCCCCGGTCGGCTGGATTTAAGGCCGCCAGATACACGCACTGCATGGTGTCCTTTATATTGAGGTATCCTCTTACCTGTCCTCCCTTGCCGTAGACCGTCAGGGGCTGTCCTGCCACCGCCTGCACGATAAACCTGTTCAGCACCGTCCCGAATATCTCATCATAGTTGAATATCGGCATGAGGCGATGATCGAGATCGGACTCGTCAGTCGAAACCCCGTAGACGGGACCCTGCATAAGGTCCGTCACGCGCAGGCCCCAGGTCCTGACGTAAAACCAGAGCAGATCGGTGTCCTGGACCTTCGACGTGTGATAGACGGAGCTTGCCTGCCGGGGGAAGAGGAACCTGTCCTTTCTGCCCTTGTGCTCAATATCTATCCATCCCTCCTCTATGTCAATATTGGGTGTGCCGTATTCCCCCATCGTGCCCAGCTTGATAATATGGCAATCGGGGTTCACCTCCTTCACCGCATAGGCGATATTGATGGTGCTTATGAGGTTGTTCCGGGTCGTAAAGGCCGCCTTGTCCCTGTTGATCATGGAATAAGGCGCCGAAGGCTGCTCGGCATAGTGTATGACCGAATCCGGCCTGAATTCCCTGAATGCCTCTAGGAGAAAATTGTAATCCGTTACGTCCCCGATGCTAACGCGGAGCTTCCCTCCGGCAAGCTCTTTCCAAATCCTCGCGCGCTGGACCAGATTTGGCACCGGTATCAATGACTCGCAGTCGAGCTCAAGGCCCGAATTTCTGCGGAAATAATTATCTATGCCGGCGACCTCATGACCCTTCCCGGAAAAATGCATGCAGGTTGCCCACCCGAGATAGCCGTCCGCGCCCAATATCAGGACCCTCACAATGCCCCTTTCCTCGTCACCCCGTAAATCCCGCGCGCGTCGAGGACCTCCTCTTCTTCCGCGGTTTCAAGCAGACCGCTCTGTTTGAGAAACACCCTCAATTCCTCAACAGACAAGGGCTTTTCAGTGGCGGACACATACGGATTACCCACCACGGACGAAACGAGACCGGGACAGTTGCCGTAATCTATCTCATGATAGACACCGCGGAAAGCGGGGAGCACTACGAAATAATCCCGCAGTTCGACAGCCCTCCTGGTCTCCTCCGGGCTCATTAGTTCTTCGTAGAGTTTCTCCCCCGGTTTTGATCCGATTTCAATGATCCCGATTTCATCAGGGTCGCGGCCATACCGGGGGGCGAGTTCCCCGATCATGAGCCGGGCAAGGTCGGCGATGCGAATGACCGGCATCTTGGTTACAAAAACCTCGCCGCCGCATGCGATTTTTGCGGAGTCTATAACCAGCTTTACGGCGTCCCCGATGCTCATCACGAAGCGCGTCATCATCGCGTCCGTGAGGGTAACCGGCCCGCCTTTGGCTATCTGGTTGCGGAAAATGGGGATGACGGAACCCCTGGACCCAAGGACATTGCCAAAACGGGTAGAGGCAAAGATCGTCCCGTCGCCGCGCCTGTTGCTGTTTGCGGCCGTCATCAGCCGTTCTCCCATGAGCTTGGATGTGCCCATGACATTCGTGGGGTTCACTGCCTTGTCTGAGCTTGTGAAGATGACCCTTCCCACAAAATTTACGCTGGCAGCTGTAATTACATTCTGGATGCCGCTGATATTTGTATTGACGGCCTGCTCGGGCGAGCGCTCGCAGAGGATGACATGCTTGAAGGCTGCCGTATGAAAGACAAAATCTATGCCCCTCATCTTTGACCGGAGATCCTGCAGGTCCTGGATATCGGCCACATAAAAATGAGTGCGCGAGTCCAGCCGGTATCGCTCGTCGAGGAAGAAAAGCGCGCTTTCGTTGTTGTCAAGCCCAATGATCTCTTCAGGAGAATCGTTTTCGTTTTCGAGGATCTGGGAAATCAGTTCGGTTCCGATAGTGCCACAGGCGCCCGTTACGAGTATTCTCTTTCCTTTGAAGAAGCCCATTTTTTTGTCCTTTCGGTTATATGTTTTTTTACCCGGACTGAAAAAACATACCCGTGCCAATCATTTAAGAGGCGCAGCCGCTTTGCCTGCCAATTGCGCGCCGACTCACGATCAGTTCGCGGTCTAATCTAAAGCCCGCCAGGTTCACGATGGTTCATTTTTCCAGTGAGCTTTCAGGATTTGATTTTCTTTAAAACCCGTCTCCACCATGATTTTTCCTCTTCGTCTGTCTCTTCGTAAATGCCGTAATACCTATAGCCGTATCGTTTGCCGCCGTTCGAGTCCTGGTTCATGACCACCCCGGTCACAGAAACCCTGGCATTGTCGAGCACCTCCTTTACCCGCCTGGCCGTCTTCGCCGGCACCTTGCCCGTGGAGATAACAAGCAGCACCATGTTCGCGGCCGCCGCGAGAAACGGAGCATCCGAGACAGGCAGTATCGGCGGCCCGTCTATGATCACACGGTCATATTGTTCACTGAGCCGTCCGATCAGTCTCGACATCGCCTCCGACCCTATGAGTTCGGCAGGATTGGGAGGGAGTGTGCCGGCAGCTATAAAATCGAGTCCGTCGATTTTGGTTTTGCGTATCACCGTGTCCATATCGATGTCTTCCACGAGCACGTCGCTTACCCCCTGGGCACAGTCACATTCGAAAAAATGATGCAGAGACGGCCGCCGGAGGTCACAGTCCACAATTACTGTACGGATGCCGGTCTGGGCGGTGATAACGGCCAAGTTCGCGGAAATGGTGCTCTTGCCCTCTCCCCGTAGAGCGCTGGTTACTGTAAATATATGCTGCCGCTTGCGGCCGGCCGCAACAAAGTGGATAGCCGTCCTCAGTCCTCTGAACGTCTCCGTAGCCACCGATTTCGGCGCATTGTAGGCGACCAGAGTCCTTCCCCCCGCGGAAAGACCGCCCCCCCGTCTTCCGATGCCCGCCGTGGCGCCGTTGATGTACGGAATTGCGGCAAGGAAAGGGGCGCCGAAGACCCGCGTTGCGGAATCCGCATCTTTTATGGTGTCATCAATATATTCGGCAAAGAATGCGGCGGTCACGCCAAGCATCAGCGCGAACACAAGGCCAATTAACAGATAAAGTTTCTTTTTCGGCCGTATGGGTGTTTCCCCGGTCTCCGCGGAATCAATAATATTTATGTTGCCGAGGGTTGAGGCGGCCTCGATCCTCTCCTGTTCGTCCTGCTGAAGCAGAAAGGTATAGGTGTTGGCCCCGACGGTTTCATCTCGCATGAGACCCGCCAGTTGCCGCTCGGTCCCGGGCAGCCGGCCAATTTTGCCGTCATAGGCGTTCATGAGCCGGGTAAGGCCGGCTTCGGTCCCGGAAGTATTGTTCAGCGCCGTTTCATATGAATCGAGCATCTTCTTCTGCAGTTCGCCGATCTGCTCGTTGATAACCTGCACGGGAGGATAGTTCACGGTATACAGCGTAAGGAGCCCGCGCCTCTGCGTCTCAAGATCCACCAGTTGTCTGGCCATGCCGGCTAAAACAGGGGCATCCAGCCCCACTTCCGGCGAATAAGTCTTTCCGCTCCGGATCGCATTCTTCAGGGCGGCTATCGCGAACTGAATCCTTTGCCTGAGAAGATCATCGGCATCCCTCTGTGTATTGACCGCGGCAATCGAGGTAACAAGCTGGCTGCCCTGCGCATCGAGGTCCACCAGGTGGGTCGATCTCCTGTAATCGCTGAGTTTTTTTTCGGCCTTATCCAGTTTCTCGCGCGTCTTGTCCAACTGGTTGTCAATGAATCCAGCGGCCTTGAGCGCCTCGGCATTCCCGAAGCGGATATTCTGAGAGACATAAACCTCCAGCAGCGTGTTCAATGCGTCCTTGGCAAGTCTGGGATCGGTATTGGCGTACGAGACTGCCATGATGTTTGAACCCTTTCCCCCGGCCTCTTGAACCTCCAGCGCGCCCATAAACGCCGCGACCGCGCTGTTAAAGTCATTCAACGTCAGACAGAAACTGTCTCCAGGTTTGCCGCTAAGCACATGGATCAGGATGTCCACTCCTTTGCCATGCATGAACTCGCCGCTCTTCCCCTGGCCAACAAGGTTCCCATTCCCGTCCAATACCCGGTAGCTCTGGCTGCCGGCAAGTTCGACCTTATAGACCACATTGCCGTGGCCCGGCTTCCTGTCAGTAGAGAAATCGATCACTTTGACATCGAGGCCCCTGGACTTCCGCGAGATCACCCAGTCCAGATGGGCCTTTTTGACCGTTTTTTCAGCATCAGACCGTGACTGGATAATCTGCATCTCGGTCAGGACAGGGTCTTCGGTGTTGAACAAAAGATTCTGGACGATCCCTATGTCTCCGCTATTCTGCTTCCGGCTTTCAACGCGGAAGCTCGCCGTAGCCTGATATACCGGCTTCATCAGGAACGTATAAAGGGCGGCAAAGATTAAAACAAAGGAAAAGACGATCAGAAAAATATTCCTGCGCCGCAGCAGGACATTTATATAATCACTTGCATTGATCTCGTTTTCGTGAATGGCTTCTTGGTAATTGTCCATCTCTTCTTCCTTACTGGCTCAAAAATTTGATGTCGACAAAAGGCTGCAGGAATGCGCTTACCATCTGGAGCGAAGGCAGCATCTCGGAGATGGCATCGTTCCAGTTTCCCATGCTGTCCTTGGGGACAAAGATCACGTCCCCTTCCCTTAAGCGAAAGGGCGGGGACTCGCCCCTGAGTATCCTGTCGAAATCCACTACGATCAACTCTCCGCGAGTGGCCGAAAGCGAACGTATGATCCGGACATGATGGATGTCATAACCGATTTTGCGCAAATCGGATTTTCCGATTGCCTGGGCAAGGCTGAGTCCGGCCGGAGGGATCGGAACAGAACCGGGGTGCTTCACGGCGCCAAACACAAAGACCTGCCGGTTCTTATTGTCTGGTATGAAGATGGTGTCCCCGGGCTCAAGCCAGATATTCTGACGCAAATCTCCATCGGTGAGCAGGGAATAGATATCGATAGGGACCGTCTTTTTGTCCCTGATGAGACGCGCTCCGGACAGATCGGCCATGGCATCATATCCGGCCCCGAGGGTCAGGCCCTCTAAAAGATTCATGGGTCTGTCCATGTAAAAGGTCCCGGGGGTTCTGAATTCCCCCAGCAGATAGAGCGGATGACTGCCGTAACCGACGATCTCAACCGTTACCCATGGGTGCTTTATGTACTTACGGAACAGCCCTTCGAGACGCGCCTGGGTCTGGGCCAGGGTCATTCCTCCAACTTTTACCAGCCCGATAAACGGGGCCTGTATGTCACCATTGGCGTCCACCCGGTTTCCTAATATCGTCTTGGAACTGTAGCCGGCAGCGGCGCCTCCCTCCTGGTAACCGGTTATAGTGCCGCCAAACGTGCTCGAGAATCGGGAATTGCCGCTTACATTGATGAAAAGAACGTCATTGGGACCGATCATATAATCTGGAGCAGGCGGCGTCTCGTTCACAAAGGGAACTGTCAAGGTCTTCCGGTTGACAACGGCGGAGCTGCCGCGCGTAGCCTTATGCGCAACAATTTTGTTTTTATTTATGGAATAAACCAGGTCACCGCCGCTCCATTCCCAGGCGCCACATCCGGATAATAAGAGCAAAGCGATCCAGACGGCAATGAAA
The DNA here is from genome assembly GCA_021819985.1 of Nitrospirota bacterium. Taxonomy (GTDB): domain Bacteria; phylum Nitrospirota; class Thermodesulfovibrionia; order Thermodesulfovibrionales; family JdFR-88; genus JAKAEG01. The sequence continues at coordinate 13,088 of JAKAEG010000031.1, forward strand.
CCTGCGCTTTTTCTGTACATTGTCAAAGCTGTTCTCATTCCTCTCCTTGATGATGGATGATAAATAGTACGGCAGCTATTCCAACCCGGCGCAGCACTGATTTACTCAAGGCATCTACACAACTCAAAGTTGAGTTTAACGAAATAAATAGGGTCTGTCAATAGTCAAAAAAAGGAAGGTCCCGCCATTTGAGCAAGGACAGGATGGCCGCTCTGCAAAAGAGCAATTTCGCCTTTATTTTAAATGCTTACCTCTTTAAAGCTTTAAACATCCGTTTTATGCTCGTTTTAAACTCAGCATCTTCCATCGCCGTTTTCCATGCAATTTATAGTTGTTTTTGTCAATTTTTTGCCTTATCATTTATAACTGGCAAACAAAACGGTAAATGTTCAATGAAGCGTGTAATTATCGGGAAACCAATGATTCAGGCGTGACGGCATGTAATTCAAAAAGGGAAAGGGCCGCTTCAGGCGCAGGGGGGGAATTGAAAATGGTCTTCAGACTTATATCTCGCTTGGGATTTCTTGCTTTCGCCGTTTGTTTCGCCTTTATCCTTTCGGCTCGGGCCTTCGCATCAACTTACGTGTCCGTGGGCGATGACGCCTATAATATGCTTTTTCGTCTCGAAGCCGAGGGACTGATAACAAGCGGGCTTCTGGATACGCTGCCCATCAGCCGCAGCGAGATGCAAAGGCTCATCTCGGAGGCGGAAAAGAACGCTGCGGCAAGAGGACGTATAAACAAGGAAGACAAACAGGAAATCCATCTCCTTAAAAGCCGTTTCGGAGACGGACAGAAGCAGAGGAGGGAATATATAAGACCGCTTGAGGAGGCGTATGCCCGTTATGTATACGCCTCCTCGAACCCGCTCGGAAACGGGTTGAATTACAGTCCTGCCGCCAATCCCAACGGGTTTGTATATGACAACAATGGAGACGATTACGGGAATGGCTCGAATTTCCGGCTCGGGTTTTCCTCCCTGGCCGATCTGGGCTGGTTTTCATTCTATATCAACCCGGAGTACAGGTATACCGGCACTTCACAGATCGACTTGAACAAGATGTACGGGGTGGTCAGCGCCGTAGGGCTGGACCTCGAAGTTGGCAGGGACTCCCAATGGTGGGGGCCTGGCCATAACGGGGTGATCCTCCTGTCAAACAACTCAGACCCCTTCACGATGATAAAGCTCACAAATGACCGGCCAGCCCTGCTCCCCTGGATATTCGGATACCTGGGGCTTACGAAATTCACCGCCTTCGTCACTAAGCTGGGCGGCAATGCGAATCCTCAAAACCCGTACCTGTGGGGCCTGCGCATCGAATTAAAACCGCTGCCTTACCTGGAGATCGGACTTGCGAGGGTCGCCCAGTTGGGCGGACGGGACCGCCCGGAAGGACTCCAGACATGGATAAACAGTTTTACCGGCGCGGGGGAAAACGGGCAAAACGGCGCTGCCAGCGATCCGGGAAAACAGGAGGCCGGCGGCAATGTGAAAGTTACCCTGCCTTTCAGCTTTCAGCCGGCCCAGATGTATTTTGAGGCGGCAGGCACGGACCAGTGCGGCATTTTGCCGTGCAAATGGGCCAAGCTGGCGGGCATTTATCTTCCTCGGATACTGAACTTCAACAGGTTCGATTTCAGGGCCGAATACGCTAACGATCATGTAACGGGGTATCCTGACGTCTGGTATAGCCGGGGCACTTACAATTTCACGTATCCCGCGGACAAGGACCTTATAATCGGTCACCACATGGGCACGGATTCAGACGACCTTTTCTTAAAGACCGGCTATTTCATCCCGGAGATAGGGGGCAGGGTCTATCTGTCATATGACAGGGAGAAACATAACCTCTCAGGCGTGACTCAGCCGTTCAAGCCCGTTCAAAACGCAGCCACGCTGGGCGCCTACCTGTACACAAAAAAAAATTACAGCTTAAACGCGCAATACACTTATGGCTGGATCACCGATACCCCGCAAGGGGACCTTGATATCAACCTGTTTACCATGGGCGTAACCCGGTATTTCTGATTGGACTGTTGTCTCATCGCCCGGCAGGGATCAGGCATTCGACAAATTAGCGCCCCTCTTTTCGACCCTGATCGCCGGCTTCGGGTCGATGGGGCTGGCACTTCGCTGCCATTTCACTGTATTTGTCGAAAATTTCATTTAAAATAGAACGATAGAGATGAAGGAGGTGTTTTAAATGGCGTTGGCAACCACAAAGAAGAAGATCGATCCTGAGGATTATATACTGTCAGTGTTATCTCCCGAAGACAGACTTGATGCCGCTTTTAGAGTTGCCGGGGAAGCTTTCAAGAAGACCAGGCTCACCATGAAAGACATTGATAATGCCGTTAAAGCCGTCAGGAGAAAGGCTTACGAAAAAAAGAAATAGAGTCGTAATTGATACCGGCGTGCTTATCTCGGCGTTTGCCTTTGGCGGCGTCCCGGAAAAGGCGGTCAAGAAGGCTTT
>JAKAEG010000340.1 GCA_021819985.1 Nitrospirota bacterium
GATTTTTCCATGCCCGCGCCTCCTTCTGTTTTGTTATTCAGAAGTAGGATGGCATGGCTGGGCACTTCAGCGGAAGATGTACTTTACTTGACGCTTACCTTCCTTTAACGGAAGCCCGCTTTTAAGCGAACAGTATGCCAGAGATAACCTTGGCCGGATTACGCAGAAGACGGAGACCATAGGCGGAGTTACGGACACCTATACATATGCCTATGATCAAGGCGGACGGCTCATTGACGTCACCAAGAACGGCGCAAACATCGGCCATTACGAGTACGACTCAAACGGCAATCGCCTGCTCTATTCCGGCAGTTTAGGCATTTACAACGGCACGTATGACGCCCAGGACCGCCTTGTTACCTATGGGCCATATTCGTATACCTATACTGACAACGGCGAGCTGGCTTCCAAAACTGGCCCATATGGCGCAACGCAGTACGGTTATGATGACTTCGGGAATTTGACGACAGTCATTCTGCCTAATGGCACAAGGATTGATTATGTGATTGATGGACAAAACAGGAGAGTGGGCAAAGAGGTCAATGGCGTTTTAGTCCAAGGCTTTATATATGAAAATCAGTTGCGGCCTGTGGCGGAACTGGATGGCAATGGAAATATCGTTTCAAGATTTATATATGGCACTAGAGTAAACGTCCCGGATTATATCATCAAGGGCGGAGAGACCTATAGGGTCATTACCGACCAACTTGGCTCTCCAAGGTTGATTGTTGACATCAATTCCGGACAGATTGTCGAACGCGTGGACTATGATGAATTCGGGAATGTGATTTACGATTCCAATCCCGGTTTCCAGCCGTTCGGATTCGCTGGCGGCTTGTATGATCACGCCACTGGATTAGTGAGATTTGGTGCGAGAGATTACGATCCCCAGACAGGCAGATGGACGGCAAAAGACCCGATAAGATTCAAAGGCGGAGATACAAACCTTTACGGTTACAGCTTGGTGGATCCTGTAAACAATACAGATTCATCGGGCCTATGGCTTAATTGGTTGCCAAAATTACCTTCTTTTTCAGAAAGGTTTCCAAACTCGTGTTTTTGGGCCCCACTTGCTGATATTGTTTCAGGCAGTATAGAAGCTGGTGGCGCGGTCGCAACGGGAGTTGCTGCAGTTACGGTCTCTGCGGCCGGACCGGAATTTTGGTGGTTAGCACCAGCAGCCGCGCCTGAAATTATCGAGGCTGGAGCGGATGCAATTAATAGAATAAATTCAGGAATTGAAGGGCTCAATAGTTGCAATAAAAACAAGAAATGTCCGTCCCACTAAAAAAATCAATGGCGAATAAGGAAGAAATTTATAAGATCGCATCATTTTTTATAAATTTTTGGTTGATAGTGGCGGCAGTGTTTATTATTGTCTATCTTGCTGCACCTTTGCTGGGAGGCAAGCTTTCCCTTAGTGCGATATTACATTATGGCATTTGGATTGTAATAGCATTGACAATAAAATCTTTTTTAAAGCGTACCCGAAAGGGTTTTGCGTTAAGGGCATATGAGTTCACTATACTTTGTTTATTGGTCATTTTAAATTTTTTCATTTGGTTTTCGTATCCGCTTAATGTTATTTTTAGTATCTTGAATACCGCAGGTTTTATTATTTCTTACAAAGCGCAAAAACGCCAAAGAGAGCTCCACATTAAATGAAAAGCCCACATGGATTAACTTATTCCTTCCTCACCCTCTCGACGAACGCTTTGACGTCGATGATCTTTACGCCGTGGAAGTGCTTGAGATTTCTCAGGTGCGGGTCTCGGGAGACGATGTAGCCGGCCCTGGCCTCCATCGCGCAGGCAAAAAGCTTCAAATAAAGGGGTCAGGTCTTGAATCTTGACATTTTTGAGAAATAGGAAAATGGGTCAGCAACTATTAAGACTACCGGCATGGGGCTTACCAGCACTTACGAGGTGCAAACCAATTTAGACGGGACAACCACCATGACGAATGTCGATCCCGCGGGCAGGCAGACGGTGACGACTGAGGATGCCTATGGCGGCGGTACGGCCAGCTACCCCGACGGCACGGTGGTGAACACGATTATGGGGCCGGACCCCCGCTTCGGGATGCTCGCGCCGGTTACGAGCTTTATGAATGTGACGACGCCAGGCGGGCTGCAATATAGCTTGAGTGAATTCAGGACAGCGAATTTAAGCGACCCGGCCAATCCCTTCAGCTTTACCGGGCTGACCGATTCGGTTAATGTAAACGGCAACACGTTCACCAGCTCCTATGACCCGTCCACAGGGATGATTGCCGATACGCTAATCTACCCTAAAGACCGTCCTTTTTCTTACAATCATCTAATTTAGATTAGTGCGAGGGTTTCTTCGGGCTTGCGGCCCCGGTCCCACCCTTTTTCATCCTGCTAATATATTTTTCCGGGTCCTTCTTGAACAGTTTCAGGCAATCCGTACAGCAGAAATTGTATATCCGGCCTTTATATTCGTAGCTTACCTTGTGTTTCGGGTTTATCTTCTCGCCGCTGACCGGGCATATCTCGTTTCCAACGGGTTTGGCTCTCCCGGGAGCGCTCATATTGCCCATTCCAGCCATCCCGGGGTTGGGACTGTTTTCCATGCCGTGTGCCGTGGAGGGCAACAGGCCGGCCATGAAGATGGCCGCCGCCGCAAGCATGGTTGTGATCGCCAGTTTCCCGGATATTTGGCTGCCATGTTTTGTCGATCCGATTTCCCCTTTTTTATCCTTTTTCCTGTTTGTCATCCTTAGCGCCTCCATGTAATCCCCTGTGTGATGAGTGATTGTTATTAGAACCTATCTCAAAATCGCTTCTGGCTGTCCCGCCATGGCGGGACTGAAATCGAGGCATACGGTGTCGTCAAGGTAAAATCGTCCTCAACGCAACGCTGTTGCGCCTCCGGGCGATTTCCCCTTTTCTCCTTGTCTGCCACGATTTCCTCTCTCTTTCGCTTCAAAATCAATTTTGAGACAGGTTCTAATATTCTAATAATAATTTTGACATTCGAATGCTTTTTCAGTCATTCCGGGCTTGACCCGGAATCCAGCGACTTTGCCTTAACTTTCCCTATAAAGTCACTGGATACCGGCTTTCGCCGGTATGACGGAATACATACTAAAATATACATTAACAAAGCCACATTCGGCCCATCTGCTGTCATTCCGGCTTGTCCGGAATCTTTCTTTGTTTTCAGAAGGATTCCCGACGCGCTTCGCTTGCGGGAATGACAACTGTGAGGCTTTACCAGTGGTGTTCT
>JAKAEG010000032.1 GCA_021819985.1 Nitrospirota bacterium
AGAGGCAACCCGACATAAACAAGCCCTATTATTCCAATTCGGGCGCTCTTTTCCTGTATTTTTTCGATCAAAGACATATTCTTCTACTCCCTCCTATTTTCTTTTTCTTTGCTTGCAGAAGGACTTTCTTTCTTTATAACCGGACCTTTCCATTAAATATGTACAAAGAGTCTCTCTGCATAGGGTATTCTGCTTTATTTTGTTAATTGATTCTAAAAAAATTTTTCAGGTCTGGTCAAATACGCTTATTCCCGGGAAGCGGAAAGACGACCGTAAACACCGTTCCTTTGCCGATCTCACTTTGGACGTCGATGCGGCCGTCATGGGCCTTCACTATCTGCATACACTGATAAAGGCCGATGCCCAGTCCCTTGGCCTTTGTTGTCTTGAAGGGCCTGAACATATGGTTCCGGATAAATTCTTCAGGTATGCCGCACCCTTCATCTGAGACTCTTATATAACACGTTTTATCATGAGTTCCGGTTTCTATTGAAATGCTGCCCCCTTCCAGTGTCGCATCAAAAGCGTTCAGCAGCAGGTTGGCGATGACTTTTTTGATCTCCTCCGTATCTATACCGTGGAATGCCGATGTACCCCGTACCATTATATAGCGGCCATTTTTTGTTTTTTTAAGATCTTCGACAACTTCTTTTGCCAACAGGCTGACATCAGCCGGCCTGCGGTTGAGCATATTTTTTTCAGGCACCGCTTTAAGCCGTTGGATAAGACCGTTCATCTTTTTTACGGTATTGCCTATCGTGGCAAGCATATCCTCCTGGAATTCCGGATTCCCCATGTGGGCGGCGGCATTTTCAAGCAGTAGAGACAGGCTATAGACATGGTTCTTCAGGTCATGGATAACAAAGGTGGATATCTTTGAGACTGCCGCAAGTTCTCTTGCCCCGGCAAGCTCCTCGGATAACCTGAAATTCATAATGGAGAGAGTGGCCTGTCGCGCAAGCGTTTTCATCAGGTCATAGTCCTCGTAAGTAAACTCCTCAGGCGCAATCTGCTCTCCGAAGAGGACCAGCCCCTCGACAGCTCCATTTGCCACGAGCGGAACGGCGATACGGGCCCCCGCTTTGACTGCAAAGGACACCTCTTCACGGAAAGGGATGGATTCCTTGTCAAATGGGTTCAGGACCCTGTTTTTTTCAACAAAGTAGTCACGCAACTGAGGAGAAAGATTTATGGTCCTTACCGGGCAGTCCATTTCCTGGCCCGCCGCAAAATTCAATGTATGCTCCTCTTCTGAGGCGAGATAGAGCAGAATGCCTCTCAAGCCGAAGGACTCGCGGTACGTAGTAAGCAGCATCTGAAGCACACCGTATATCGATGTGCAGGACGCAAGCCTTTCGGTGAATTTAAGCCACTCATCCCTGTAATCATATTTATGGGCGTAAAAATGCTTGTTTACAAATATCTTTATTTGTCTCCTGATTTTTTCTGACAGAAAAACGGACATCACCAATATCCCTGAAACAAATGTGATCAGCAGCAGGAAATTTTTACCGAACGCAATACCAAAATATTTCATTCCCTCGCCTGCCAGTCCCAGGATGAGCAGATATGCGCCGATTATCAACAGCGCAAAAGACCTGTAAGCGATGTACCGCGATACGGCGATCTCGGTATCGCCCCTTTTCACCCTGGAATAACCAATAAGGGCCGAAGAGATAATGAAAATCCATGAGCGAAGGGGTATCAGGTTCATATTTATAATTCTGTACAGCAGGCCCTGGCTGAAATAGAAAATGAGGACGGCCAGAATGGAGGTTATACCGATATGCTCGAATTTAAGCTTCCATCTGGACGACCATGCGGTTGCCGAGAAGACAGTCTCAAGGTTCACGATGGCTATAATGCAGTACACCATTATACCCAGATAAAACCAATACCCGGCCGTACCAAGAACAAGAATTCTCCTGGTGAGCAAGTCGTTAACATAGAAAAAATCCTGCAATGAAAACAGGAGCAGACTGAGAGGAAAGACTCCTGAAAAGACCAGCAGGAATTTCCATTTGAAAGACAATGATTTTAGCGGGGCCCTGCGGGCATAGACAAAACTAAAGAAAAGAAATGAAAACGGCAAAAGCGACTCCATAAAAAGCCTGAACCAGCTTACTGCAATATAGCCGGAGGGTACCCGCAGCAGCGCCTGGTCCGCTATTTCAATTGCGGCAAGCAGAAACGCTGTGGCGCAGAAAGCGATGTTCGGGGCGGACTTTTTCTGTATTATCTGGAATACCCCTACAGTTAAAAGAAATAGCGCCGCAGCTAATGATGGGAGCATCTCAAGCATTCCGTGCAAATCCAGTTATGAAATTTTTTTGCTCCGTATAAAACGCACAGGTACCCGTCAATATGAATTCAAATACTGTCATTTTCCCGTCTATCTATCCTTTTTTTTCACGCCCCACGGCAAAATAGCTGCCGTCCTGGCCAGGGAATATATAAAATAAAGCAGGCTTAAAGGCCCGAATGCCTTCCAGTTTTTGCCGCGTACGCTTGTTCGAAAAGCAAGCAGGGCAACAGGAAAAGTGATCATCAAAGCGCTTGCTAAAAACAGGCCGGTTTTCCCATGGACCAGGCCCCATGCACTAAAGAAAAGCAATAAAAATGAAACCAGATAATAGAGCGGCAGCAAAAGACTTGGTATCTCATCAGGAATAATTCCATGAGCGAAAAGCCCCTGCAGATTACCTTTGCCACGCCATTTCTCCTTTTTATAAAACTGACTTAACGTCCTTGCTTCTCCCAGATGCACTGAGTGCATGGCGGGGTCGGACAGTATCTTAAAGTTGCGGGCTATCCTGTAACACAGATCCACATCTTCACACGTGATCAAATGCTCATTGAAACCACCGGCAGCCTCGAACACGGACTTTCTGATGACCAGGTTCTCCGTAGGCAGCCAGGACACATTCTTTATACCGGTCTCTTTCCGCCTTTGCGTAAGCCAGTAGCGCGGCACCCATCCGCTGTTGTCCTCAATGCAGGTCGTGGCTCCTGCCGCCCCGGTCTCAGGATCGGTGAAATGCCGAAGCGCATATTCCAGCCATCCCTCGCTTATAACGCAATCCGAATCGACATACGCGAGCAGACTACCCGTTGATTTCAAAGCTCCCAGATTCCGGAGCGCGGCAACCGTCTCCCCGGGGGCGCTGTATATTTTGGCCCCGTATTCCCGCGCGATGCGCACCGTAGCGTCTGTGGACCCGTTGTCCACAACGATGATCTCGAAAAAATCCGTTCCCGCGCACTGTTGTTTGCGTATTGCTGACAGGCACCTGGGCAGGTACAATTCGCAATTGAGCGTGGGGACAATAAAACTGACTTCGGTCGATGCCGCACATTTTTCCCTGTTGTTGGCGCTCATAATAAGGACATCTTTAATCCGTGCCAGCGGCACGGACCATCAATGCTTCCATTTTCTTTGCCATACTGTCCCAGCTGTAATGCTCCCTCACGCGCTCAAGTGCACTGTTAGCCAATTGCGCCCTGAACTCAGCATCTTCGAGCAGTCTTATGACGTGGGATGAAAATTCCCTCGCGTCATCAGCTATCAGCAGATCGGCGCCTGGCCTGGCGTCAATACCTTCCGATGCGGGAGTAGTCGCCACGACGGGGACCCCCGCCGCCATGGCCTCAAGCACCTTATTTTGTATCCCGCGGGCTATTCTCAACGGAGCAACGGCAACCGCCGCGCTTGAAAGATATTTTTTAATATCGGGTACATAACCGGTCACTTTAACCAGGGCCGATTTACCTGCAAGTTTGCGGACCGCCGGAGCGGGATTTTTTCCGATGATAATGAATTCCGCCTCCGGCCTTTTACGGGCCACTAATGGCAGTATTTCGTTTGCAAACCACTGCACGCCATCCACATTGGGGAAATAATCCATCACGCCGGTAAAGATTATACTGTCTTTATCGTTATTAGCGGGCGCGCCGCTGCCGTGAGGATCCGTATCCACACCGTTTCCAATAGCATGAATTTTTGCGTCCGGGGCCAGCCGCCTGAAAAGAGCAGCTTCATTTTCAGAGACAAGGACGCTTGCCCGGCACCGCCTCTCCACATCCAGCTCGAACCTGCGCAGGCATCGAGCTTCTCTTGCATAAACCCATTTTTTCAGATGACCTGACCGGTCCGCGTATTCCTGCCACTTCTCCGAATCCACATCGATGAAGTCCATTACTTTGGCGGTACCCCGCGCCTCCATAACGGCCGTTGCCATCTGTGAGGAATAAATATATATCAGATCGAAACGTTCCCGCTCCAGACGCTCTTTAAGCCGCCGGTTAAGCTCTTTGGAAAAGAAGAGTTGTACTGTAAGCGGGACATCAGAAAAAATAAAGGGAGCGCATCTCATAATATTTTTCCAGTAATTGACCGGGAAAACCTCGACAGTCCTGCAAAAATTTTCCAACGGCCTTAACTCTTCCTTATCCGGGGCTTTTCCGAAACAGATAGACATCAAATGTATCTCATGCCGTGCCGAAAGATGTTTAATGAAATGGAAAGAACGTATGCGGTCGCCACTTTCAGGAGGATAAGGATACCGGTGCGTGAGGAATAATATTTTCATTTTCCAGCCAGTTCGCCATAAAGGGCCGCATATTCAGCTGCCATTCTTCTGTTTGAGAACTCTCTCTCCACCTTTTGACGGGCCTTTACCGCCATGGCCCTGGTCTCCGCTGGATTCCGCATGCAGTGCCGGAGCTTGTCAGCCAGATCGGAGGAATCCCCAGGGGTAAAGAGCAGACCGGTGTCTCCGTGGGAAACGAGTTGTCTGTTTCCCGGGATATCGGACGCGATCACCGGGATTCCGGCAGCCATTGCTTCCATGATACATCGCGGTATTCCCTCGCTGAGTGATGGCAGCACAAAAAAATGAAATGTTTTCAAAAAACACACGGCATCCGCCCTGAACCCCATAAAATCGATATTATCTTCTATGCCAAGCTCGTAGGCCTGCCTCTCCAGGTCCGCCCCCTTGTAACCACAGCCTATTAGCACCAGCCTTACTTTTTCGTTCTTCTCCTTGAGCAGTTTTATAGCGCTCAAAAGAGTGCCCAGGTCTTTGCCTTCCACAAGCCGCCCAACGTATCCAATTATGAAATTACCCGTTTCAGCCGTTACAGCGGGGACCGTCTCATTAAGTTCATCGATATCGACCCCGTTTAAGATAAGCCGGATTTTGGCCTTCGCATACACCCGGAGCCCTTCCTCAAGCGCTGGCGAGAGGGGGCAAACCTGGTCCATAAACCTGAAGGTCATTCGGTCCACCCGTTCATAAAATGCTGTTTTCCTGTCCTCAGGGCTCCATCCGTGCGGCGTTGTGATGACCTTGCACCCTGCCAGCCGGGCCGCAACCAAACCGGTCACATCCGACTTGAATCCATGTCCGTGAATTATCCGCACATTATGAGTGCGGGCCCATCTGGCCAACCGGACCGCCGCCAAAGGGTTCAGTTTCCCTCCGGTCTGGAAATCAAAAGCCTTAAAACCTCTCTGGCATGCCGCGGACACTATATCGGATTTTTTTTGCCCTTCCGCCCCGTCTGCAAGATTTACCAGCGTGGATTTGATCCGGTCCGTATCGAGAGCGCGCATGAGGGCCAATATCCACCGTTCCGCTCCGAACAGACCGGTGCTGCCGATGAGGTGCATCACATGGATTTTTCGTTTTTTGGACATTACAGGATTTTTTCTTTTTTTTACTGGCGCCGACCGACGGCGTCCAGGTACATCTGCCGGTATTGTGGAATTATACGCTCCATTGAAAAAAACTCTTTCATGCGTCTGCGGCCGGCAATTCCCATCTTCTCCCGTAACTGATCATCGCGCAACAACTTCAGTACGGAATCGGAAACAGACGCACTGTCGCCAACATCCACCACCAGACCGGTATCCCCATGGGAAACCAGTTCCGGGTTGCCGCCCGTCTTCGTTGCGATGACCGCCCTGCCCGCCGACATCGCTTCCAGTATGGTCATTGCCGTGGCCTCGGTGATTGAGCACAGGGCAAAAACATCGCAGGCATTCATGAGGTCTTGCACATCTCTGCGGCTGCCAAGCAGCGCCACATTTTTTTCTATTCCAAGCTCTTTTGCGAGGTCATTCAGTTTATTTTGATAATCGCGGTTGCCGCCCCCTGCTATCCAAAGCAATGCGCCGGGAATTTCGTGAGCAACACTTGCAAATGCCCTTATAAGCGTTTCAAAATCTTTCACCGGGTCCATTCTTCCCACGCTCAGGACCAGCCGGTTGGATGCCCCGATCCCTAATGATTCTCTCAGGGCATTGCGGTCAGCGATTGTGCAATCTCCGTTTGACCAGATGCCATTATAGATGACCTGCATCCGGTGTGAAGGCATCTTCTCAAATGAGACAAGACTTTGCCTGGTAAATTCCGAAACTCCCGTGTACGCCGAGGTAGTAAGCCTTAGCGCCTGGTTTATTACGGCGCGTTTGGGCCTGACAAAATCAGGGTAATGCCTTCCGTGTTCGGTAAAGATCACAGGCCGCCTCCCGCTAAAAAAGGCGGCGGACGCGGCGTAGAAATAAGGCGTATATTGGTGCGCGTGAATTATATCGATTTCATATTTTTTATAAATTTTCCTGAGCTGATATATTAATGATGTGTCCACTCCCGGCCGTCGGGCAAATACATCCACACTGAAACCCTCCGACAACAGGTCCTGCCCGAACTCGCCAAGCCCATCGATGCAGCACACTGAGGTGCGAAACTCATCATTGTTGAATGCCCTTGTCAGGTCACAGACCACGCGTTCGGTGCCACCGATTATAAGACTGTGTACAACCTGAAGAATATGAATCTTTTTATTTTTAGACATTTGTCATTCGCGCTATTGGCCCGTCTGTGCGCTTTTTTATAACACGGGCGGGGTTTCCGGCAACTATGCTAAGCGGTTCCACATCGTTTATAACGACACTTCCAGCGCCGATAATGCACTTGCTGCCGATATTCGCCATGACGACCGAACTGTTGCCGAGCCATGAATCCTGGCCGATGATGATTTTTTCCAGCGCCCCGCCCTGCTCCCGAACGGAGACATCGATGCGGTCGAAACCGTGCTGTTTTTTCCCGCTTATTATATCGACATTGCTGCCGACAAGGACGTCATCCTCTATACTGCATTCCCCGATGCAGCAGTTTGCTCCTATGTATACCCTATGCCCGATCTCGATAGAGCGCTGATTGAGTAAAGAGCCAAACTCTATACAGCAATCGGCGGAACATTTTGCCAGCGAGAGACGATAGAATTCGCGGCGTAAGTAGTTGCCCGGGATACCCGGCAAAAGGCTCAGCAATTGCGAGCAGCATTGAAAAGGCTGATCTGTCCTAATAAAAAATTCCATGAATACAAGAACTATATACAACGGGAGGACCAGTAGCCAGGCGGCAAGACCCGACATAGCTTTTAAAAAAGGCTTCATTGCAAAACAGTATCCATTTCCCCGTCTATAAAGATCCGGTTCCACAGCTCGAATACGAATAAGGCCCACAAATGGCTGCTCAAGTCGATTTGATAAAAAGGGTGCCGCTGATACTGCTGCCAGAGACGCCTGACGCAGGCCGGATCGAAATATCCACGGCTTACGGTCCGGGCATCGAAGAGCACCGATTGCATCAACCCTTTCAGTTTGTCCCTGAACCAGAAATCTATGGGAACGGAAAAACCGGCTTTCTTTCGATAAAGCAGATCATCCGGAAGCGCGCCATTGAAGGCCTGCTTCAGAATATACTTGCCGCAGCCCCCGTTGAGCTTGAAATTGGATGGAAGGGAAAAAGCAAACTCAACCAGCTTGTGATCAAGAAAAGGCGCCCTCACCTCGAGAGAATGGGCCATGCTCATTTTATCAACCTTCATAAGGATATCCTCAGGCAGATAAGTCCGCACGTCGACATATTGAAGACGGGTAATCGGATCATCCGAATCGCATTCGGAGAAATACCGTCCGATTATGGAAAACGTTTCATAATCCTGAAGCTCTTTTTTTACAAACGTGCTGAACAGCTCCTTTTTAAGCGGCTCTTCAAAATGGAAGAAAGTATTTGCCATAGCCTGCTCACGGGTTGCCGTCACGTTCCTTAAAAAGTTATATCCTCTCAGAGTTGACGGAAGCAATCTACCAATTGGTTTCAGCAGAGCGGCACGCATCCAAGCGGGGGCAAAACGGAACAAATTCTCATTATGCGCCGAGCTGTACCTGGTATATCCTGCAAAGTTCTCATCGCCGCCATCTCCGGAGAGCGCCACGGTAACATTTTTTCTGGTCATTTCACAAAGCAGATAAGTTGGCATGACCGAAGAATCCGCAAACGGTTCGTCAAGATGCCAGATAATACGGGGCAGGTTCCGTATGAAGTCAGGCTCCAGCATATACTCATGGTGTTCGCTCTTGACGCGATCGGCCATTGTCCGGGCATAGGGCAACTCATTAAATCCAGTCTCCCTGAAACCAATCGAGGTGGTGTTCACAGATTTTTTCAGCAGCTGTGACATGCTATACACCACGGCGCTGGAATCGACGCCTCCGCTCAGGAATGCCCCTAAAGGCACCTCGCTTTCAAGGCGGCTCTCAACGCAACGCTTTATATTTTCTTTAAGCTCCTCTGTCGCCGACTCAAACGATCCATGAAACCGGGGCTGGCATGACAGGTCCCAGTAGCGTTCCGTCCGGCACCCATTTCTATCGGCAATAAGGCAGGTCCCGGGTTCGAGCTTTTTTACCCCCATAAAAATTGTTTTTGGAGCAGGCACATATAGAAGAGACAGGTAATCGCTAAGTGCCGTAAAATCTATGTCCTTCGGAATCGGTGCTGCGGCGAAAAGGGCCTTCAGCTCAGAAGCAAAGATCAGGGACCCGTTCCGGTCAGAATAATATAGGGGCTTTTTGCCCAGGCGGTCTCTCGCAATGATTAACCTTTTTTTCCGTCCATCCCAAAGTGAAAAGGCAAACATACCGCCAAGGTCTTTGAGGAAGTCATCTCCTTTTTCCTCATACAGATGAATAATCGTCTCGGTATCGCATCTCGTTCTGAATACATGCCCCCGTTCTTCCAGAAAGGGGTTCAAATCCCTGTAGTTGTATATCTCGCCATTGAAGGCGATCCAGATACTGCCGTCCTCATTGGACATAGGCTGTTGGCCGCTGGAAAGGTCGATAATGCTTAAACGCCTGTGGCCAAGACCAATATTGCCATTGGTCCATATCCCTTCCTCATCAGGTCCCCTATGGGCGATGGTCTTGCACATATCCCGGAGCAAAGAGGGGGTAACCGTCTCGCCGGATTTATAATTATAAATGCCGCAGATACCGCACATAGCTTAATGTCTTATTGAAAGGAGACCCGGCTGATGTCCGAATTTCATACAATGCATAATTATTCAGACCTGACCTGATTTCCCTAAAACAACATGAAAAACGTGAATAACCGGCAAACCACCATCTCCCCTAAACTGGGATATAAAAATTCTTTGTGTAGCCGGATCGTAAGCTGCACCTGAAATTATGTTATTGCCAGGTGCAAACGGCAGATCAAGATTCCAAATCGCGTATGGCTTAACCGCCCATGGCAGCTCTTTTCCGTTTTTTACCGCAACGAGATCCTTGGCATCATATGCCCATACCTGATATTTATAAGGATAGCCATGCGTACCCTTGGAATGCCTGGCCGGATCGTAACAATATGCGACATGCCCTGTACCTGGAACAATTTTGCCGTCAAGACTCTGATCATTTGTTCCAGCGCCATAGCAAAAAGCACCTGTGCCTTTACGGCCAAAAAAGAGAACGCTTCCGCTGCCCTTTGGGAAGACAATGCCCTTGATTTCGGCAGTCCCATTGTAATATTGACTATCTGACTTCCATGCCCCAAGCGTGGGGTGTTTGATTGGATAATAGACAACAGGAGTGGATGGAACAGGGTTTATTTTTCCCAGATCATCCGGATTGAACACAAAGGCTGAGGGCCCGAGGGATGTACGGCTGATAATCGGTATGGCGGCATTCCCGGTGAGCGCCTTGCCTCCAAAAGCAGCCCGCCACTCTTGCGGAATAAGGGTCATGTAACCTGATACAAAACTCGCTGTAGGCGCATTGCTTAATTTATACATGCCTCTGAAACTGCCAGGAGCCGTAAGCTTTAATCCCGAGGTAAAGTGAGAAAGTACAGCCTTGCCGCCGTCGTAATAAGAATAAACAGTTCCTATTAATCTATTGTTATATACCATCAGACCACCAAGCTTTACCGCATAAGGATAGACTCCACCCCCGGCTTCTATATTTTTCATGTGGCCTTCTGTTATGTCAGCAAAAGGCTGCAGCACTTTCGCGGTATGAAGGGCTTTGATATTCGCGCTGTTTACCACTTTTGGAATACTTATTTCGGCTACTTCCTGATGCCAGTCGTGCCCAACCATAAATAAAGAATTACCGGGCGGATTGTATGCCAAGGCCGTACCGCCATAATTGAAAGAACAATAATCAGCGTTGGTGCATCCAAAAGTTCCCCTAGGAACGCGAAACGCACCCTCATAGATCAAATCGCGCGAATAAAGCAATTTACCGGCGGCAAAGGAAGTAGCGGCGATAAGAAAAACAGAAGTGAACAATGACAAAAATAAAATCAGGGATATCTGTTTGATCTTCATATGATTTTTTTATGAGATGTATTGTCCGCAGACATCAGTCAGACTGAATTAAAACGCTTTCATCAAGAATAGGCAAGTTTTCTTCCTGCTCTTGCGCCTTGTGGCGCAGAACTGAAAGCGTATTATTAAATATCAAAAGAAAATAAAAAATCTCATAAGTCGTCAGGCTTAAAAAAAGTGAGCAGGTGATGAGACCCGCAAATGACACGACCGCCGAATTATTAAGATGCGTTGTCCATCGGACATCCGTATTGTCCCTCTCTGCCTTGCACCATGCATCTATCTTTCTTGCCCGCATATAAAAATAAAAGATGATCATCAAATAGCAGATTCCTGCGCCTATGCCGGATTCGGCAGTAAATTGAATAAAGGTATTATGGGCCACTCTGGGATGCTTGTCACTATAATGCGGGAAAGCGGTCAAGAAAGAGTCGAGACCAACCCCGGTAATAGGATGAGCTTCAATCATTTTGAGCCCAGCTTTCCATGCCTGTATCCGCCCTTCCGCTGATGATTCATGCTGGTAATTGGTAATTGTTTCACTCCGCTGTTTCATCGTATTGCCGGCCTGCCAGAGGAAAAAACCCAAAAAAAGTAAAACTATCAGGACTGCGATGGTCTTTCTCTTGCTTAGAAAGGCGCTTACCATAACGATCACGCCGAGACCGAGCAATCCGCCGCGGGACCCAGTCAGAAAGATCGCGTTCCAGCCCAGGGGAATAACGCTCCATAATACATATCGCAGCCATTTTCGGCTTATTCCTAATCCCAAAAAATAGATGAATGGTAGACCTGTCACAAAAAGCATGGCAAAGGCATTTTGATCGGCGTATATGCTGCCGCCATAAACGTCAATGGGCCCCATAAGCCTTCCAAAAGCGAAATGAGACCAGTCCCTTGTAAAATATTGATAATTTGCCCAGTAAATGAGATATATTGTGGAGATGCTAAAGACGATGCCCAGATATCTGAGTTTTTTTGTGCTATTGATCGCGACAGTTGAACAAAAATAAAATAAAAATATTTTATTTGTCATGGAGAATCCGTAATTCGGAGTAAGTCCCTTGGAGGCAAACATTGAGACATAGGGACCAAGAAAATAGGAAAGGTCTATAAATATCCAAAGAAGAAACACCCAGAGGTTTAGCTTGGTTTTAAGATAGCTGAAATCATAGCGTCCGCGCAACGCCGCCCATGAAAATCCCAGGAGAGCGGCTGCGGCTATAAAAAAAGTGACACGAAGTCCCTGAAAATTCCACCACCAGATAAATTGAGGCCCCAGCAGGGCAAGAACATAATAAGCCGCCATGCCTATCCAGGGCCTGAAAAGAGATACGGTGGACGTCGCAATTATGACCAAGAAAAGGAGCAGCTTTCCCATTTTACGCTATAATTTCAATCCTGGCTCGTTTTATTTCTTTGCAGATTTTACGGCCTCTTGCGAGCCATTTGGTGTACACTAGGCTTGCGCGTGATTTGCACCAAGAGATGATACAATTTTCTAAATCTTTTCAAGGAATGATTTCTGACCCCCTCCGGATAACCAAGCTCCTTCAGCAACTCCCCGGCTATATCGAAGGCTATGGCCTGGTCTGCCGGATGCAAACTCTTTACCCATTTGAATGCCTGCGCTGAAGAAGGGCGCTCAGATAAATGGGGGTGGATTTTCATCAGTTTTCCGACATAACCGGGGGCTTTTTCGCAATAGCTCTCTATCATACGCTCTTCAAAATCTATTCCCAGGAAATCGGTGACCCGCCTTATTTCAGCTTCAGGGGAGGAGACCAGGTCCTCAAACCTGAGATCCATCCTCTGCGTTTCAGGCAGCATACAAAGCACCTTTCTTGCGCAGTCAACTTTTTGCTCCCAGTCCGTCAGGGCCGTCATGAAATCACTTATCCCCCAGCTTCGCTTTATAAAGGAAAGCGCTACGTCACGGCCGTCCCTGATGATATGAATGAATTTGGCCGACGGAAACATGCGGTTTAATATATGGATTTCAGAGATATGAGCGGGCGTTTTGTCCCCCCATGTGGGTTTCGAGTGCTTCCTGGCGTAGGCCGTATATATTTGATCTATCGTCTCCTCAAGACTGGTGCATTTGCCGGTGTCCACATCTCCGGGTTCCACCCGTTTATCCCACCTTGCCACAAACGGCTCTGCAAGAATGCTATTTACAAGGTTTATCCTGTCGTTTGCGTTATTTTTAAGGTCCCCCAAAGATTCCCTTCGTCTATAATAGTCCGGTATAAAATGGGACTCGTATGGTATAGCAATACGAGAGTGGGAATTAAGCATCATTGCAAACAGGGTTGTGCCCGATCTTGCCGCACCTACAATAAAAAAAGGAGTGCTTATCATCTTAGATGGCCCGTTTTGTTACGCCTTGATCCCGAAGCTGATATTTCGATCGGAAAACTGCTGCGTAACATTAGGATCCAGAAAGGGTCATTCATGAAAAGGCTGTTTTCCAAAATACTTTATCCTTATCGTGTCTAGAGTGTTTGTCTTCAAGAGATACAGCCCTTTTGAGGCCGCTTCGTGGAAATTATAATAAATCTCATTGAGCTTGCCAACACCCGTTTCCTCATAACGCGTTTCATAACCGAATCGCCTTAAAGTATCCGAAGCGACACGTTCAAAGAGTTCTATTTGACTGCTATTCATCTTTTTTTCCCAATTGTTGAAGTTGTCTTTCCGGACCCGGCCAATCAAATTCCTCATAAGCCCATCATCGTAAACTTCCCCCAAGAAACTGTATATGTCCGGAACAATTTTTTCAGAGTCAGCAAGCAGGTCTTCATAACGAAGGCTATAAAGCAGTCCTTTTTTCTTTAACTCGTCAAAAATGCCGTTTTGGGCATTGCACCTTTTCCAGTAATCCGCGCACGCATAAATATTATTCTGCCCCCATGGTTTTGTCATTAAAGACAGGGCGACATCGCGCCCGTCCCGTACAATATATATATATTTTGAATCTGGAAAGAGCTTGTAAATAATATCCAGATCCAGCAGGTAGTGGGGGGTCTTATCGCCCCAGGAACTGCACCCTTTGCGCCCACTTTTCATCATGCACAATCTGCTGACTATTTTTCCATAATCAGGTACGGTTTCCGCATAAAATTCATCCATATTAATATCAAGATGCATTTGCATAACGGGGCGCTCATTCAAAATATGCGTCACAAGTCTTTTAAAATTGCTTTTATTTTCAAGGCTTCCGTAGCTTTCGAGTTTCTTGTAGTATTTAGTGATGAAATGGGTTTCAAACGGTTCCCCGTATTTTGTATTTTTTAAAAGTCCCGACAGCATCGTCGTGCCGGATCTCGGACAACCAAGGATAATCAGGGGATTATACATAGATTTTACTCTCTAGGGAACTAATTGAAGCTATTGTGATCCCCATCTTCAGATGGGAATAGTAGCACGCATACTGTACAGTAAGAGAAAAAGTTGATTTTTCCATTATATCAATCCGCACTCAATAAAAAATAATTCTTCAGGGATTCCAAAGGCAAAACCGCTGGATTCCGGGCCCGATTTTATCCTTAAGGAATGCCGAGCTTGTAAACATGCACAACGGGGAACTTGGCATAAACCCCCTGATCTGCATCTGATTGCGTTATATACAATAACCTATTGGCAGGGTCCCATGCCACCCCTTTGAAAGTGCCCGGGTTCAAGGCGCTTGCCCCGGTTGGCAAAGTGAAAGTCCATGTTGCATAAGGCACAACCTCGTATGGCTTGATAAATCCGAGCTTGACCGCTGTCAGATTATTTTTCCCGGGATGGGTTGAACTCAGACTTTTGACATTGTTGCCAGGAGTATTATGTCCAGAATAGATACCGGCATCATAAGCCCATACGTAATTAACATATGGATAGGAATGATTTCCTTTTTGCCCCGGACCGGATTTGGCAGGGTCATAGCAAATTGGATCGCCAAAATCCTTGCCTGCCTGCGGTGTGAAAATGGCCCCGCTTGTCTGCCCAACCCATACGTCAGTTTTATCAGCCCCACTAATGGCATCCATTCCTCCAGTACAAGTCCCAGTGCCGGCCCCCGTGCAGCAAGCATATGGTATGGCCTTTCCCGTACATGCCGAATTTGACCCCAGGAATTCAAGATCACCTGTTCCAACGGTATCCACTCTCATAAGGGTCGCAGTCGCATTGGTTATGGCCTGTCTCACAGTTTCTCCGGGCGTAAATGTCCCGGATGTAACGGCTCCTCCATAACCTATCAATCTGTTCGATATCTGGCATGTTCCTGCTCCGCCCGGGCAACCATCAACATAGGCCGAAGCCAGAGAAGATGAGCCCTCTCCGTAGCACGAGTAACCATCGTCACTGGATAATCCGTGCTGTCCGAAAAACAGAACACTTCTTGTGCTGCCTGGAAAGGCTACTCCGTAAATTTTATCTGAGGGGCTTGTATATACATTCGATGCCTGGTCATTGGCCCAATATCCTCCAGGCAGTGGATGGCTTGGATCATAATAAATTAAGGCTGTCGCAGGTATTACAGCGGGGGGCAAGTTCGATGGGACCAGATTGGACGGATCTAAGGCGATTGCACAAGGGCCATATGATTCGGTTGTGACTATTGCCACACCCAAGCTTTGACCAGTAAGTATTTTGCCTCCCACTTGTGATTGATAAGCGGAGGGAATAGCGCCCATCGGGCCGGGCGTGTATCCCTGTTTCGGGAGACCTCCGCCAAGTTCATAATAGCCGGAAAAATTATTCATAGATAGATTCAGGTTATTCGTGAAATGAGAATATGTTTGCTTATAACCAGGGTCATAA
>JAKAEG010000341.1 GCA_021819985.1 Nitrospirota bacterium
TTTGACATTTTTATCGTCATTTATCATGATATATGACGAAAATGTTAACAGGCTCGGAAAGTGGTGGAATGCTTTATATAAACCGGCTTCTGAATTTGGAATCGCTTCTGGAGAAGAAATCCCTGTTTCTCCTGGGGCCTCGCCAAACGGGCAAGACCTCTTTGATCCGGCACACTTTAAGTAAGGCCAAAGTCTACGACCTCCTGGATACATCCGTATTCCTAACGATGAGTCAGAACCCCGGCCGCCTAGCCCAGGAATTGACCACAAAGGACCGGATCGTGGTTATCGACGAAATCCAGCGCTTGCCAATTCTGCTTAACGAGGTGCACCGGCTCATTGAAAGCCGGGGTATTCATTTCCTGCTTACCGGCTCAAGCGCCAGAAAGCTTCGCCGCGGGGGGGTGAACCTGCTTGGAGGCAGGGCGCGGACAAAATATCTGCATCCCCTGACCAGCCGGGAATTGGGAAAGCATTTTGACCTGTTGCGCGCCATTCAGAGGGGACTGATCCCGTCGATCTATTTCTCTGACGATCCGGACGCCGACCTGAAGGCCTATGCCGGCTCTTATCTCCAGCAGGAGATCGTGGCCGAAGGGGCGGCGCGTAATGTGCCGGCCTTCAGCCGTTTTCTGAAGGTTGCCGCCTTATGTAACGGCACGATAGTCAATTTTACAAACGTGGCCAGCGACGCCCAGGTGCCCCGGACAACGGTATACGAATATTTTGAAATCCTCCAGGACACCCTGGTGCTGCACGAACTGCCGGCGTGGCGCCGGTCCGAAAAAAGAAAACCGCTGGTCTCATCAAAATACTATTTCTTTGATATTGGCGTAACCGCGGCGCTGCAAGGAAGGGAATTCCGCCCGGGGACTCCGGAATTCGGCGAAGCCTTCGAGAGCATGCTCTTTCACGAACTTAGTTGTTACCGCGATTACATGACGAGTGAGCCGCTGGGCTATTGGCGCTCCACCTCGGGTTTCGAGGTTGATTTCATATTGGGCGGCCATACCGCGATAGAAGCAAAGGCGAAGGAGAACGTATCCGCTCAGGATCTGAAATCTCTTCGTGCGCTGGCGGAGGAGAAAAAACTCAAGCGGTATGTATGCGTAAGCATGGAAAACCGGCCGAGAACAGTGGATGGGATCAGCGTTCTTCCATGCAAGGATTTTTTGAGCGGCTTGTGGGCTGGAGAGTATTCATAAAAAGGGCGTCAAGGCGCTACGGGGAGATTTGGACGCCCCGCAATCCCAAAACTTCAGAGCCGGATTTTTTCCGGAGATATGCGGATGATCTCCTTGATGGAGTCGAAGTGCCTGTCGGCTGTGATGATCTGATTAATGCCGTTACCCAGCATTACCGCCGCATGGATCAGGTCCCGCGGCGGAATTTTTTCTTTTTTCCTTTCATATTTCCCGAAAAGATCGCAGATGCGGTCAATATCGTTTGCAGTAACAGGCAAGATATCGATGTCAAGGGCCTGAATGTCCCTGCAAACGGAGATGCCGGTTTCCCATTTTTCTATCATGAAGTACCGATACAGTATCTCCTGAAACACTTCAGTATTTATTACCGGACTTCCCAGGCTCCCCAGATCGCCTTTATTGCCAATCTGGAGTATTATCCTGCCGCATGGGTCTTTTAAAGGGTGCTCTTTCCCCCTGGCGTACATAAAAACGCTGGTATCGAGGAATATCCTGTTTTTCACTCTCCATGGCCTTTAGCGACAGTTTTTTCGAACTCATCCCAGTCCACCGGTTCTTCTTCCGCCGATACGAGTCTGGCTGCGGCCTGTTTGCGCTTTTCAGCATCCACTTTACCGGATATGACCGCCTCCACCGATTCGCGTATAACGCTGCCTACAGAGGCGTGCCGCATTTTGGCGTATTCTTCGAGTTTTTTGTACTGCTGCTCGTCAAAAAGCACCATCGCCTTTTTTGTTAATGGCATTCCAAACCTCCTCTACATCTATATATAGATATATAACATAAATCGCGAATCCTGGTCAAACACTTAAATATTAATTTACTACTAATTAATCTAAATTTAGTAGAATCATTATTGACATCTGACCAATTACTAATCTAAAATTAATTTAGATTTACATCTGATTAAGGGGGAATATTGGTTTGTCCAAATACTAATTTACTACTAATTAATATCAAATTAGTATTTGAAAGGAATTTATGAAAATACCTGAAAAAGCTCCAGATTTAGGAGAAGTATTAGCAAAAAGCCGTATTACCCCGGATGTAATAAGCAAGACCAGAGACCTTATCAGAAAAGTTAACAGCGAGTATATGTACTGGGATGATTTGAAATATCAACACATGCCCGAAGGTATTACACCTGAAATAGCCTGGATTCTGGTCAAAATGTCCAGGATTGTGCAAACAAGGCATATCCCCCTCGAAGACTCCAAGGGGAATCCATTTGGCTACTGGCAGCCTGATTGTGTTTTAAAAGAACTCCATTACATTGACCAGCGAGCTGGCGGGGCCATTCTGGTTGATGAAAAGTCAGTGCTTGCTGAGGAAAAAAGCAGATATATGGTTAGATCGCTGGTTGACGAAGCGATTTCATCAAGCCAGATAGAGGGGGCGGCTACAACGAGGGTTGCCGCAAAGGAAATGCTCAGGACAGGGCGAAAACCGAGAGACCGCTCCGAACAGATGATTTATAACAATTATATTTCGATGCAACTGATTAAGGAACTCCTGACGGAACCGCTCTCAATCGAACTGATGTTAAGAATTCATGCTTCCATGACAAAAGACACCCTTGATGACCCCTCATGGGAAGGGCGGTTCAGGACGCCAGAAGATGAGCCTATACACGTTTTTGACGCTGATGGACAGAAAATCCTTCATGTTCCGCCACCAGCCTCTGATGTTTCCGTTTCAATGCGGAAACTTTGTGAATATGCAAATGCGGACAGTGAAAACGAGTTCGTTAATCCAATTGTAAAAGGGATATTGGTTCATTTCTGGGTTGCATATGTTCATCCTTTTATGGACGGCAATGGACGCACGGCAAGGGCTCTTTTTTATTGGTACATGCTGAAGCATGAATACCGGCAATTTGAATATCTTTCCGTATCAACAGCAATTCTCAGTGCCCGGGCCCGGTACTATAGATCTTTTCTTTATTCTGAAATTGATGATAATGACGCCACGTATTTTATTGTCTACAATCTAAGGGCAATACATAAGGCAATAGAAGAATT
>JAKAEG010000342.1 GCA_021819985.1 Nitrospirota bacterium
AAGGCCCGAAGATGGGGAAGAAAGATAGCGGACGGCCGGATATAAGGTGTAAAAGATAGGATTGGAATTAAACGTTCATAGAATTGCCGGCGCGTGTGATATCCCCTTCAAAACTTTAAAATCAGGGTTTTCCTTCTGAACTCAAATTACGCCCCATAGCTTCACATGTGCCTTATCCCTGGCAGGATGCATGTTTCAACCCGCATTCATGTAACTGCCTTTGGGCAAGAAAATAGGGACAGCGCCTATTTTCTAAAAAATTAAAGGGGACGGTTCTATTTTTCAGGAAAATGATGGGAAGAGTCGTCCTGGGCGCAAGTAACAAGTTCAGTCTTTTCTTGGAAAGCTCAGGACAATAGCGGCTTGAATTTGGCAAGAATTGTGGAAAGTGAAGCCGCGCCCACACGGTCAACGATCTTTATTTTTCTTGCCTGCCAGTCAATAGAGCGAATCTGATCGGCGAGGGCGACACCGGAGGTCTTTTTGGAGCCTTCAAGTTGCACTTCGAAGGGATAGCCCTTGATCTTTGTTGTTATGGGGCACACAAGGCAGAGGCCTGATGCTTTGTTATAGAATTCCGGAGATAGAACAACCGCGGGCCTGAAACCTGACTGCTCATGCCCTAAGGTCGGATCAAGGCTCAAAAGGATTACATCACCCCGGTCGGGAACCATCCTCATTAAATGATCTCTTTCCCTACAGGTCGCCCAAAATCAATCTCACTGTGCCGGTTCCGTGGAGTAATCCTTTTAACAAGTTCCTTTAAAGAATATTCCTTAGTTTCCACTGGCTTGATTATGACCCCTCCGTCAGCTTCCTTAATTTCGACAGCTGAGTCCACATCGATTCCGGTCTTATTGGCCAAATCTTTGGGTATTCTCACGCCAATGCTGTTTCCCCATTTGGCTGTTTTCGTAATCACATGCTCACCTCTCTTTTTAAACTATTTTTAGTATATCCTATGAATATACAAAAGGCAAATCTATGTGCCAAAAATTAAAGGGGACGGTTCTATTTAATGGGCACTGTCGTCAGGATGGCGGCCAGATGGGGCGCGGAGGCGCTCGGCCTTGGCGGCAAGACGGGCTCGATCAAAGAGGGGAAGGCAGCCGATCTGATAATGCTCGACCTGGACAAACCCCACCTCACGCCAATTTATAACATCCACTCCCACCTGGTCAATTCGGCGCGGCCGTCGGATGTGCAGAACGTAATGGTCGCCGGGCGGCTGGTGGTGGAAGACGGCCGGCTTACGACCGCCGACGAGAGAGAGATACTCGATAAGGCCCGAAGATGGGGAAGAAAGATAGCCGGCGGCCGGCAATAAGGTGTAAAAGATAGGATTGGAATTAAACGCTCACATAATTGTCAGCGCGTGTGATATCCCCCTTCTTATTCGCACCCTGAGTTGAATGCTGTGCATACTAAAGTATGCCCCGAAGCCCATGCAGATGTGGCTAACTGCCAGTATGAAGGTTTCGAATGAAAAAAGATAGCATGCCTATTCTCCACAAACATAATGAACACAGGCATAGTGGACAGCGTGTTTTTTACCCTGGCCCGGCTCTTTCTTTCCAAACCCCTATCTGCACTATAAAAACGCGAGACGGCATGCCTAAAATGTAGGATTTTTCGACAATTTCAAGGTTTTCTTTACACTTTTCTTCTCTCTCTTCCTCAAAAAACCATAAAAAACAATGGTTTTATAATAGGCATTTTTTTTGCTATTGCCAGGGTTGAGCTTATAATACATCATCAGAAATTAGGGGGGGATTGTATGAACAAATTTCTTATCGGTTTATTTACAGCGGCGGCGCTGTTTGTCTTTTTATCATCTGGTCCGGTATGTGCCACGCCGATTCCATATGCCCATATTGAAGGCAATGCTGGAGCACCCCTCAATATTCCTCCCGGCGTAATTTCATACACAGAGTCAAGCTCCACCACGAGCCTGAACGGGAGCGCGTCTTTGGGGAGTGCGTCATCGCAAACTAGCCTGGAAGGCGGCATTGATCCGCGTTTGAGCATAGATGTTTCAGCCAGTTCCGTTTTAGGCGGTCCGGCCTACAGTGCAAACGGTGAGGCGACGCTGGATTTTTATTACATGGTGACGGGTGATTCGGTGACCGGATGGGACGCTGTGCCGGTCATTTTTTCAATAAATGCCGGAGTTGGCGCCAGCCAAAGCGGTGCAGGTGTGGTAGAGGGTACTGATTGGGGCGTGTGGAATAACGGTGGGCTGATTTTAAGCGGCAATGCTTCGGGTCAGGGCATGCCCACTTCATCTGTTTATGCGGACAACTGGGTCGAAGTTGGCATGACCCTGAACACTGGTGTCCTTTCCCAGGGGGGGCAGGAGTATGTGGGATTTCCATACGGAGATGGCAGCGCGAGCGTGTCGGCGTTTCTTGATCCTTTTATCACCATAGACCCGGATTTTCTTGCGAGCCATCCGGATGCCCATATTGTATTGGACACGGTAGCAGCGGCAGACGTGCCCGAGCCCTCCACGCTGCCTCTGCTTGGTTCCGGGTTGGGATTGCTTGCTCTTTGCGCGGCCAGGCGGCAAAAGATTTGTAAACGCTAAGAAAATTAATCAGAAAATAGGAATCAGAAAATGTGCGGAAACCTTGCGAACAGGCATGAGATCCTGGCCTTGCTGGCCGAGCTTCCAGGGGCAAAAGTCCTGGATGAAGGCGAAGTCCTGGAATTTATTGAGCGCCAGAGGTCCATGGGCTCGGGATTGGGCTGGTCGATGTGCATCTCATCGCCTCCTGCCTGCTGTCCCATGCCGCTTTATGGACCCTTGACAAAAAATTAAAGGATGCGGCAGTCTTGAAAAAAATTTCGTATGGCCTATGAGTGCCATGGAGCCGGTAAAGTGTGATGTCTGACGGGACTGCAATCCGAACGAAAAATAGGGACAACGAGGTCGCTGTCCCTATTTTCTGGCCCCAAAAAAGACGCGGAGACTCTTTTTATTAAATTTTCAATACCCCGCAGTCTCTGCTGCGGGGAGGTTCATTTGCCCAAGGAAGCCGCGTTCTCTATGATTTTCACTTTCATCTCGACCCTCTCAAGCGGATCATCGGAGGCGTCCCTTGGAAGGTTTACGATCTTTTCGGCCACGTCCATGCCGGAGACCACCTCTCCGAAGACCGTGTACTGGTGATCGAGAAAACGCGCGTCGGCAACGGTTATGAAGAACTGGGAGCCGGCGC
>JAKAEG010000343.1 GCA_021819985.1 Nitrospirota bacterium
CTTAAAACGTATTGCCATCTGGAAAACAGGCGCGATCTAATAATGCTGCTATGGCGGGATGACCTGAAAAATATAAGCTACTCGATACCGAAGGAATTTTTTGAAAAAGGCGTCCTTGAGTTAAGAAAACCTGAAGGCCCGGAAACAGCAAGAGAGAAAGAAGCGAGTTTTGCCGTAAGAGGAGGGCGCGGCATATTCGATATAGTATTTGAGGCCTTCAAGTCCGGTTTTGAAAAAACTCTGCATCTGACTCCCGAAGCGCTGTCGCCCGAAGAGCTTGAGATTCTTAAACACGGTTTCGATACAATGAATGCGGACGTTTTGCCCGGTTTCGTCCAGGACATCCTTCTAAAGCTCATTAAAAACCCGGCGGATGAGAAAAAAAGCAAAGACCCTCTGGCGGTCTATTCCAAAATCGTTATGATGCTTGCCAAAAGCATGATGGAAAAAGGCGATACAGGGGGACTTCTTGATCTGCTTAAAAAATTATGCGCCGCATACGGTCAAGATAATCAAAAAAATCAAAAAAATCAGAAATCCGAAGCACCGGACCAAGATCAAGCGCCGGACCAAAATTGCAATGCCGCGATCGAAAATATAATAAGGGAACTGGCTTCCCTGAAGGCGGCAAACTGGTTTTTAAGTACATCGGGCAGCAGGATCGAAATTGAAAAATTTCTGTTTTTGATAGGCCCTTATAAAGTGGAGACGCTTTTGGACGTGCTTTCGGAATGCCAGGACAGGCGTACAAGAAAGGTGATATGCAATATACTGGCATTTATGGCCCCGCAGAAGATGGAGGAGATAGGAAGCCGTCTTGCCGATGACCGCTGGTATGTTGTAAGAAACATTGTTTATGTACTTGGGATGAGCGGAAGCCGCGTTGCCACAGGGCTTGTAAAACGGGTCCTTGACCACGGTTCGACAAAAGTCCGGAGGGAGTGCGTAAAGGCCTTTGAAGCGCTGCCTGCGGCGGGAACATACGCTCCCCTGGCGAAATTGCTTTCTGATACTGACACCACCGTGCGCATCAGCGCCCTTAAGGCGCTCTCAAGAAAATTCTCCGGCGCCGCGGAACTCTTTGGCGCTGTCCAGAAAATCGTATCGGAAGTTGATTTCCCCGGAAGGCCATTTGATGAGAAGGCGGAATTTCTGGGCGCTTACGGGCTTTTGGGCGGGGAGCGGTCCTTTATCCTGCTTAGAGATTATTTTACTAGGCGCGGTCTTCTGACGTGGTACGACCAGGACGAACTGCGGGCGGCATCCGCTTCAGGGCTTGCGCATGTACCCCTGGCGGAAGCGGCCCTGCTACTTGAAAAAGGAGCCCGTTCCCGGAGTGCTCTCCTGCGCAATTGCTGTTGTTCAGCTTTCGAGACCCGTCAAAAAAAGTTCATTTACAGCCCGAAAATGGACGAGATGCTGGGGACAGCCGTGATTGCAGCACATCCCTCATCTGCGAAAATATCGTGATATTTTTCTCTTCCATGAAATCGGAATAGGTAAAAAGATGCGGGACGAACCGCCTTTCCTTACGGCTCCATAACATTGTTGCCTCGGCATAGATACCTTTTTGAAGATATACACGGTGCGCGTAGTCCTTTGTGCTGGCAAGCACAATACGGGCGGGCGTGATGTAACCCGGGTCTATATTGACCTTCCTTTTTCCGCTTTCCGACAGGGAGGCCTCAATGTCGTTTGTCTTCAGTTTTATGGCGGCAAGCTCGCCGGGACATATAAGAGCGTCAAAGAAAATGAATTTTCTTTTTACTTCATCACAGCCAAGCTCACCGGCGTAATAACCGGAATGCCAGAGGGAAGCGTCAGACTCATGAAGTATTTTTCCCCCGAACTCATTTTTAAGCGAGGCAAGCGCGGCTGTAATGTGCTCATCCAAGCAGTAAAGCACGCCTGCAAAAAGCATTACCTTTTCGGGGACCCTGATCATACCCATTTGATCTTTCGCGCCGTCGATGGGCAATCGCCGCCCATTATTCTTTTATGAGTTTTCTGATAAAGGAGGCAACCTTGGGGTTGTCCCAGCTCACAGGGCCGATGGCTTTACCCACGAGTATGCCCAGTTTACTCACGACATAGCTTTCGGGCACGCCCGTAAGGCCATAGGCAGATGAGGCCTGGCTGCCCGGGTCCGTGTAAAAGGGCAGGTCGTATGAGTTTTTTGTTAGATATGCGCTAGCGTTCTCCGCGGAGTCGTTATAGAGGACCGTTATCAGCCTGAAATGAGGTTCATTTTTAAACCTGGAGTAAAAGCGGTCCAGAACGGGTTTTTCCATTTTGCAGGTGCCGCACCAGGTGGCCCAGAAATTTATAATGACGACATTGCCTTTAAGGTCCGATAATCTCAGGCTGCGCCCGCCCGGATCAACCACGGTAATATCGGGCGCGGGGGCACCTATGGTTGTAGAGATATTATGGGTCTGCCGGGGAATTTTTTCTTTCCGGCCGCCGGTTTGTCCAGGCTTTGAAGACGTGCAGGAGATCAAAAAAAACAAAAAGAATAAAGAAAATAAAGACGAAAATAAAAAAGCGGGAAACAGGACCGCGAGGATTTTTTTCTTCACGGTGTTTCTGTTTCCCGCATTTCCGTTTATTCTAGTTTACGCTTGAAAGCACATTTTCTTCAGCGGCCGTGAAGACGGGCGCGCCGCCTTCTATAACAACCTTTATCTTTGTGCCTTCCTTGAACTTGCCTTTCAGTATCTCCTCAGAAAGCGGGTCCTCGATCTCTTTCTGTATGGCCCTTCTCATTGGCCTGGCGCCATAGGCGGGCTGGTAATATTTTTCAATCAGCCAATCCTTTACCTCGGGCGTCAGCTCGACTATCAGCTCCTGCTCGACAAGCTGTTTGTTCGTCTCTGAGACAAGCAGGTCGATTATCTTGAACAGGTTGTCCTTTTCAAGCTGATGGAAGACTATGATCTCGTCCACCCTGTTTAAGAACTCCGGGTTAAAGGACTTTTTCAGGGCGTCAAGGACGTTTGTTTTCATCGACTGGTACTCGGCTTCGGTTGTTGCGGTCGTGAAACCAAGCGGGGCTGTTTTCTCGATGGTCCTCGCCCCAAGGTTCGATGTCATAATGATGACCGTGTTCTTGAAATCGACCCTGCGGCCGAAGTTGTCGGTCAGCACGCCTTCATCCAGCACCTGGAGAAGGATATTGAAGACGTCCGGATGGGCTTTTTCGATCTCGTCAAAC
>JAKAEG010000344.1 GCA_021819985.1 Nitrospirota bacterium
TATCCCTCCTTGCGCTAGGTGGGCACCCCACCTTTTCTTTCGTTACATTATGGTTCTTATCATAGGAAAAATACAATAGTGTATATTATTTTTTAAATAATTAACTGTATAAATTTAACGGGATCAGGTCCCGCAAAAAAAAATCTTTAATAACGGAACAGTCCCGGAATAATGATAGAATCTTAAATAGTGAGAATTTCCCCAGGTCACATTTATTATAAAATCTCTGAAAATCCCTATTTGACAGCCATCTTCCTCATGTATCTGGCCCAGATATTCTGGTTTTCAAAGGCATGGAGGCTGTCAGGTCCCGTCAGGCTGCCGTTCAAATTATTGCTGCGGTGCCTTTTGGGGGCTGCGGCCCTGATACTGCTGGCAACGGGCATTGACCCCGTCTTTGTTCGTTTTTTACCCGTTCAGGGTTTTACAGACTGGGCCCTGGCCGTATCCAGGGCATGGCTGTTCGCGTCTTCTTTGGGTTTACTGGCGATCGTAACGGTACGGCTGATCGCAAAGCTGGTCACGCTTTTGAGTTCTGCACGCGGCCCAAAGTGCGGGAGCACGTACGGGGCAATTGGCAGGCCCGATCAGGGCAGGAGAAGATTTCTGCGATATGGCGTGTTTCTGGCGGGCAGCGCTCCTTTTCTGGCCAGCGCATACGGCTTTGCATCCCGGCTGAGGTTCCACGTTAATGAAATCGAAGTCCCGGTCGCCGGTTTACCTCCAAAACTGGATGGCATGAGGATTGCGCAGATCAGCGATATCCATATAGGCGATTTCATGCCCTTTGCGCAATTGCGTCACGCCGTCGAAATGACCAACCGGTTGCATCCTGATCTGACCGTTATCACCGGCGATTTCATCAGTTGGAAGGGAGACCCCCTGAAGGACTGTATTTCAGAGTTAAGCAGGCTGCGCGCGCCGATGGGAGTATGGGGTTGCAACGGAAATCACGAAGGCTATGCCAATGCCGAGCATTTGTCCCAGGTGCTTTTTCACCGTTATGGAATGAGGTTATTGCGCAGCCAGAATGCGGTATTGGAGCGCAACGGTGAAAGGCTTAACCTTATCGGGGTGGATTATCAGCGGCAAAGGTACTCATCCGGAACGCAGCCGCAGATGCTGGCCGGGATAGAGTCTCTGGTCAGAAAGGACATGCCTAATATTTTACTTTCACATAACCCGAACTCCTTTTACAGGGCGGCCGAACTGGGAATCGAACTGAGCCTGGCCGGGCATACTCACGGCGGCCAGATACAGATAGATCTGGCGGGTGACAAGCTGAGTCCGGCTGTCTTCTACACCAAATTTGTGGCCGGGATGTATCAGCTGCCTTTTGGAAAGCAAAAAGAATATCCATCCAGTCCGGCTTCAGGCCCGTTTGAAAATAAAACCGTTCAGCCTGGCAAAAACAAAAAACCTTCAGCGATACTGTATGTAAACAGGGGGCTGGGCACCATCTGGATCCCGGTACGCCTTGGGGTCCCGCCCGAGATAACTGTCTTTACATTACGCCGGGCCTGAATGAAAACAAAAACTCCATTTTTATGCTTTACTTAAAAATCAATATATTAGTAAAATAGTAGTCTGGATTCCATTCTGCACAGGGCTGTTTTGTATTTTTTTACTTTTGGCCGCAATGGTGGGTGTAGCTCAATTGGCGGAGCACTGGATTGTGGTTCCAGTGGTTGTGGGTTCGAGTCCCATCACCCACCCCAACGAAACAAAACAAAAAGTCTTTCTTTTTTAAGCGCCTGTAGCTCAGTTGGATAGAGCATCGGCCTCCGAAGCCGAGGGTCGGAGGTTCGAATCCTCTCAGGCGCATTTTATTGTCCTTTATTTCTAAACAGGAAAATAAAGAAGGACCCGCGAAAATGGTCAGCGAGCGCTCAAGCGAGCGAATATAATGAAAACAAAAAATTCCTTGCATAAGATTCACTGCGGTTTTCCGCAGGGGATCTCAATGAAAAATTTCTTGTTTTTTTTGCTGATTCTCCTTGCGCCTTTCCTGGCGGTGCTTTTCTTCACCGCGCAGCCATCATACTGCGCTTCGGAGCTGGAAGCCGCCGT
Source organism: Nitrospirota bacterium (assembly GCA_021819985.1). Lineage (GTDB taxonomy): Bacteria > Nitrospirota > Thermodesulfovibrionia > Thermodesulfovibrionales > JdFR-88 > JAKAEG01. The sequence continues at coordinate 2,071 of JAKAEG010000344.1, forward strand.
GGCTTACTGGGGACAATCGCCTTCCGGGTATGCAGCCAACCCTGATGATGCCCTGGATTTAAGAAGAGACCTTGATTACCACACCGAGGGCAAGATACAGGCCCGATTAAAGGTCCATATGCCGCTTTTTCTGCCAAACGGGTATTTCATGGCCACCTTTTCCAAATTTACCGGGCAAAATACGCTCTCTTATCCATTCAGGTTCGATGGCGCCGTTTTTATGAACGGCATCCCGTTTACTTCGGTCACCAAATTAAACCATTACGACCTTGCGGCATATTATTCGCTTATACCTTTTCCCCTGAGGGACCGTTTTAATGTGGAGGCGGGAGTTAATGCGAGGGTGCTCGATCTTGTCGTCCAGATCGACCAGGGAGCGTTACAGGCCATGAAGACGTCAACCGTAGTGGAGCCTCTTCTTTACATAGGAGCGCAGTTCAAGCCCGTGGGTCCGGTATCTTTAGAGGCCGAGTTTCGCGGCATGGTCTTTCCCAAAGAACATTATCTGGACGTCATAGGTAGAGCCAAATTTTTCCCAGTTCGCCCGTTCTTCGTTTCAGCCGGATACAGGTATGACGAAATGAGGGTAAACAGGAATGATATCAATGCTTACTTTAAACTCTCAGGCCCCTTCATCGAAACCGGGGCCGAATTCTAATAACAAGACCGTTGAAAAACCCCGTGTTTCATTAAAGACGTCATGCCCGAGGTACTAATCGGGCATCCAATTTGACTCGTTTTTAAATGGCCAGTCTTTATCAAGATAAAATCGGGCGCCTACGCGGGAATGACAGACAAAATCACATTGTACCTTGCAACTTGCTCCTTGCTTATACTTCCTTCTCCAGGTCCCTGAGGTCTTTAGGCAGCATATGCCTGATTATTCGACCTTTGACCATGTAGACGACCATTTCCGCGATATTAGTGGCGTGGTCGCCGATGCGTTCGAGATATTTTGATATATAGCTTACTTTCATCGCCCTGGAAACGGTCCCGGGGTCCTGAGTCATTATGAAGGTCAGGTCCAGCAGGACGGCCTCATTCAGGTCGTCTATCTCATCGTCCTGCCTGACAACCCTGATAGCCAGCTCGGTGTCGCCGCTCAGAAATGCGTC
>JAKAEG010000345.1 GCA_021819985.1 Nitrospirota bacterium
CGGGCTGCGCGGCAATAGGCCAGGAACTCACAATACCGGAAGTCTCGCAGACTGTCATCGTCACCAGGATGGCGGGCAGAACGCCTGTGCCCGAGCGTGAGGCGCTGTCCCTGCTTGCCGCCCATCAAAGTTCGATGGTTATATTTTTAAGCTCGGGGATGATAGAAAAGGTGGTCAGGGAAATTCTTGCCGGAGGCTATCCTCCTCAAACGCCCGTTGTGATAGTGGAGAAGGCCTCCTGGCCCGAAGAAAGGACCATAAGGGGCAACCTTGAAGACATCGCCCAAAAAGCCGCTGCCGCCGGAATAAAAAAGACGGCGCTTATTTATGTTGGAGACGCCCTTTCGGCGCGAAGCGTGGAAAAAAGTCCTGGGTACAAAAAATCAAAAAGATCAAAACTTTACGACAAGGATTTCAGTCATGAATACCGGGGGCAGAAATAGGAAAGGCGACATGGAAAAAAAATTTAAAGGAATTTCCATAATTCATGTAAGCGCCGCCGGAGGCGCCCTGGCCCAAAAAATCAAGAGCCTGTTTCCGGAGGCCCGGATATTCAGCTTTAAAGGCGTAAGGGATCTCCAGACGTTTGCGGGCATCTGGAAAGGGGCGGGTGCGCTTGTTTTTGTAGGTGCGGCGGGCATCGCGGTCCGAACAATAGCTCCATTCATAAAAAGCAAAAAAGAGGACCCCGCCGTTATCGTCCTGGATGAAAAAGGACAAAACGTCATAAGCCTGCTTTCCGGGCATGAGGGCGGGGCAAACCGCATGGTCCGCGAGATCTCGGCGTTTATTGGCGCAAACCCTGTAATCACTACGGCAACGGACTTAAACGGGCTTACGGCGGTGGACCTGTTTGCGCAGGGAAACGGCTTGTCAATCGAAACTCCCGCGCTTCTGCCCGCGCTCTCAACAAAACACCTGAATAAAAGATCGCTCAACGTATATACGGACATAAAGCTTGAGCTTCCGGAGGACTACATTCAGGTCAGTACACCTGAAGAAGCTGATGTCTTTGTAACAGATAAAATTTTTGAATTTGATAACGAAAAACCCGGTTTTTATCTTCGCCCAAAAAGCATTGTGCTTGGCATTGGATTAAACAGCGGCACCCAGGCAGCAGAAATAGAAGAGGCTGTAGCCCTCGCCTTGAAAGTGGCGCGTCTGGCGATGGGCTCGGTAAAGCTGATCGCAACCCATGAGAAGAAGACGAAAGAGCCAGGGCTTATCGAGTTCGCAAGTAAATACGGGCTTCCTTTAACCGGCTATTCAAGTGATGAGCTGAATACCGTCTCCGGCGTTGCCCGGTCCGATGCCGCAATGAAGGCCCTTGGGGCGCAGGCGGTGGCCGAGCCTGCCGCTATTTTGGCTGCTGGAGGAGTTGACGGGAAGGCCCTTGTGATGGGAAAACGGGCAGAAAGAAACGTAACCGTGGCTGCGGCGCGGAAGCGGGATAAAAATGTGAAAATCCTTTATGTGGTCGGCTCCGGGCCGGGCGGGCTTCATCATATGACGCCAGCTGCGATCGAGGCGATAAGGGATGCGGATGTGATAATTGGATTTAAATCTTATCTTGCCCATATAGAGCCGCTGATCAGGGGGAAAGAGCTTGTGTCCTCCGCGATGACCGAGGAGGTCACGCGTGCAAAGGAGGCGGCGGCACTTGCCTCAAAAGGCAAGAAGGTATGCCTTGTAAGCGGCGGGGACCCGGGCATTTACGGGATGGCGGGGCTTGCCATCGAGGTGGCGGCAAAAGTGGATCCGGAATTAAGCGTCCGGGTGGTCCCTGGGATATCGGCAGTGAACGCCTGCGCATCCAGGCTTGGCGCGCCCCTTATGCATGACTTTGCCGTAATAAGCCTTTCTGACAGGCTCACGCCCTGGGAAACGATAGAAAAAAGGCTGCATGCCGCAGGCAGCGCGGACATGGTGACCGTCATATATAACCCAAAAAGCGGCACCAGAAAGACCCAGATAGAAAAGTGCTTAAAAATAATGCTCGAATACAGGAGCGGGGATACGCCGGTGGGCATCGTAACGGATGCCACAAGAGAAGGTGAAGAGGTAATAATCACAACGCTTGCCACTGTCGATACCTCTAGGATTAACATGAAAAGCACGGTCATAATCGGAAATTCCATGAGCCGCCGCCAGGGCGGATATATGCTTACCCCAAGGGGATACGAAAAAAAATATGTCCTCTAAGGCCGCGCTCCTGTGGGACGAGTCGTACCTGTGGGGGCTTATCGCGTACAGGGCATTAAAGAAGCTCTCTCTCGATTTTTCTCTCATAACATCTGATGAAATAAAACATGGCGCGCTTGACGGCGGAAGGCTGCTTTATGTGCCCGGAGGGTGGGCATCGAACAAGTTTGCTTCTCTTGGGAATGAGGGCGCGCAAAAAATAAAAGAATTTGTAAAAAACGGAGGCTCCTATATAGGTGTCTGCGGCGGGGCCGGGCTTGCGACCAGTGAAGGCTTAGGGCTTCTCGACATCAAAAGACGGCCGCTTAATGAAAGGGTGCCCTCTTTAAGCGGAAAGATAAGGGCGAAAATTGTCTCTGCCCATCCCTTTTGGAATGGATTAAAAGGGCATAGTCCCCTTTTTAATATCTGGTGGCCCTCGCAGTTCAAAATTGAGGACCCCTCAATAAAGGTCATTGCAAGTTTTGATGGGCCCTCCCCAGGCGCTTTCAGCTCGGACCTTAACGTTGGTTCCGTGCGCGACTGGGATGCGCTTGAGGCCGAGTATAAATTGAATTTAAATCCCGGGAGAATGCGAGGAGAGCCTCTTGCCCTTGAGGGCGCATACGGAGCCGGACGGATTTTTTTGACCCTTATACACCCCGATACCCCAAACGACCCCAATGGCGAAGGGGCCCTGAAAAACCTGTGGGAATATCTGGGCGGCGAAAGATCAGAAGGAAAAGGAAAAGAAATAAAAAAAACCGTTTTTTTTCCCGGCAGGCAAAATGGAAACGGGATTTTAAAGAGAAAACTTTTGGCCCCGGTGAAGGAATTATTCGATCTTGGCAGCAGAAATTTCTTGTGGTTCAAGGACGGCTGGATAGTGAGATGGAGAAGGGGCGTGAGGGGGCTTGAGTATTTCACGCTTTACGAGCTTGTGAAGGAGCTGGCCCGGAGAGTGGGGCAGGCGCCCGCATCCGTAGAGCAACAGG
>JAKAEG010000033.1 GCA_021819985.1 Nitrospirota bacterium
CTTCTCCCCCTGGGAAAGCGTGCCGTATGTGCGCTCCGCAAGATGACCGCACTTGACGCTTTCAAGGGCCCGGCGGGCCAGCAGGAGGTCTTTTTTACGCGGAAGATCATACAACCCTATGGTGCTAAAAACCCCGCCCAGAACGGTCTCAAGGGCGGTTTCCCCTTCATAGAGTTTTGATTGGATGGCGGAGCTTATGTATCCTATGTTTTTTCGCAGCCTGCGCCAGTCATAAGCGCCGTAGCGCCTGCCCAGCACGCGCATCCTGCCCTCAGAAAGCGGCGCGTACCCGTTTATCAGATTAAGGAGGCTTGTTTTTCCCGAACCGTTCAGGCCCATAACGGCCCAGTGTTCGCCGGGATTTACTGACCAGTTTATTTCCCGAAGGACCTGCTTGTCGTCAATAAAGCAGGAGGCGGATTCGAGTTGGATAATCAAATCAAAAAGGCCATCTCCACAAGCTTTTCCGCGATCTGCACGGCATTCAGCGCCGCGCCTTTGCGGAGGTTATCGGAAACAAGCCAGAGGTTAAGGCCGTTTTCAATGGATTCGTCCTCCCTTATCCGGCCCACGAACGTGTCGTCCTTTCCGGCCGCGTACAGGGGAATGGGATATATGTTCTTTTCCGGAGCGTCGTAGACCATTACGCCGGCAGCGGTCGAAAGCACCGCCCTTGCTTCATCGGCAGTAAGCTTTTTTTCGGTCTCTATGTTCAAGCTTTCCGAATGCCCCCTGAAAACAGGCACCCGGACGGTAGTCGCGGTGACCCTGATAGAGTCGTCTCCCATTATCTTCCTGGTCTCGTTCACCATCTTCATTTCTTCCTTGGTGTAGCCGTTTTCGAGGAATTTATCTATATGGGGCAAAACGTTGAAGGCTATCTGGTGCGGATAGACTTCGCAGGCCACGTCCTTGAACCCAAGCAGGTCTGTCGTCTGCTTAAGCAGCTCATCCATGGCCTTTTTGCCGGTCCCGGAGACGGCTTGAAACGTTGTAACGACAACCCTTTTTATCCTGGCAGCGTCATGAATGGGCTTGAGGACCACCACCATCCCAATTGTGGAGCAGTTGGGGTTGGCTATTATGCCTTTGTGCCATTTAAGGTCATGCGGGTTCACCTCCGGAACAACAAGCGGCACCTCCGGGTCCATGCGCCACTGGCTGGAATTGTCCACAACGACGCATCCGCTTTTTGCCGCAATGGGCGCCCACGTCGCGGACCTCTCGCCGCCTGCCGAAAAAAGCGCTATATCTATGCCTTTGAAGGAATCCTCCTTGAGGGCCTCGACATCGACCTCTTCTCCTTTAAAGGGAAGCGCCGTACCGACGGAGCGTTCCGAGGCGAAAAGGCGCAGCTCCCTGACCGGGAATTTCCTTTCCTCCAATACCGAGATCATCTCATTTCCGACGGCCCCTGTCGCGCCGACCACGGCCACTACGTATTTATCTTTTCTCTTAAGCATCCGATGGCTCCTTGAGCTGTTTTTAATTTTTTAAAAATAATTTTAAAATTTTACTGAAAAGGGCAAAAAAGCAAAAACCCAATCCTTATATTAGCGAAACCCCGCTTAAGTATTCAAGAGAGGTTTTTTGTTTTTTTTTGAACCTATCTCAAAATCGGGAATTTTTTGAAGCTTGTAAAAATGGATTCCCGCCTGCGCGGGAATGACGTCGAAAAGCACTGGAATATGCCTGAAAAATGACGTCATGCCCGAGGTGTTAATCGGGCATCCACGTTGAAAAATGATTTTGAGATAGTTTTAATTAAATCGACCGGCTGGCATTTCTTTTGAAGAAAAACTTTTTCAGGACGGCTCTTTTTTCCTGATGACCTTACCCAAAACCCGGTTCATCTCGGAAACGAGAAAAGGCTTGGCCAGCACTTCCTTGAACCCGTAGTCATCGAAACGGGACATTACAGGATCGCTATAATAGCCGGTGGAAGCTATGGCCCTGACCGACGGGTCCATTTCCATGAGCTTTTTGACCGTTTCCTTTCCGCCCGGGCCGCTTGAGACCACAAGGTCCAGGATCACCGCACTGTACGGGCTTTCCTCATCCAGAGAGGCCCTGTACATTTCAACCGCCATGTCCCCGTCGTTTGCCAAGTCCACGGCATATCCGCACTGCTCCAACATTCGGGCGACTACAACGCGCACGCCTTCCTCATCGTCCATCAGGAGGATCTTTCCCCTGCTGTAGACCGGATTGAACCCGTCTTCTTCCCGGCCTCCATCTTTTTCCGCAGATTTCATTTCAGGCAATGCAGGAATATACATTGTGAAGGTCCTGCCCCCCGCGCCTGGTACGGCAACACCCGGTCCTGATTCAGCTAAAATCGTTCCGCCATGCCGGTTCACTATGGAATAAGCTATTGCAAGGCCAAACCCGGTATCCTTCCGCCCGGATCCGGAAAACGGTTCGAATATCCTTGGCAGGTCTTCCGGGGCTATTTCCGGCCCCCGGTCCTCAAAGGAAATCTTTACATAATTGCCTTCTTCCAGCGGCGGCAGTTCACCTTGTTTTACTGTCACGTTTTCCGCCCTGACCACTATCGTGCCGCCCTCCGGCATCGCCTGATGAGCGTTCATTAGCATATTGATGACAGCTTGCCCCATCTGCCCTTCATCGGCAAAAACGGGCCGCAGCCCGGCAGGCAGCAACAGCTTAAATTTATTCGGGCCCGAAGCCGCTGAAAGCGAAACGGCGTATCTTACGAGGTCCTCCACGCCCAGTGCCTTTTTTTCCACCTCCCCGGTTTTTGAGAAGGCAAGCATCTGGCTGGCAAGGTGCTTGCCTTTCATTGAGGCCTTTTCAGCCTCGTTCAGGATGTCCTTCAACTCTCCTGTTACGGGATAGCGCTTTGAAAGATCTATATTGCCGATTATCATGGCCAGAATGTTGTTAAACTCATGCGCGATCCCGCCTGCAAGCGCCCCAAGGGATTCCAGCCGCTGCGTTTTCTGTATCTCTGCTTCCATCATCTGGCGGGCAGTTACATCTCTCATTATCTGTACTACGCCGATGATCTGTCCTTCCCTGTCTACAAGGGGTGATATATTGAGGTCCATCCAGCCTTCCCGCTTGATGCCGGCCTGTTCGAAGGTCATCGTTTTTGCGATCGGACGGCCCGTATTCAGGACCTCCAGGCTGAGGCAACCCTCGCAGATCTCTTGCCTGCCGTGGCAAGCCGCGAAACACTTCTGCCCGCCGGAAAGTTCCCTGATGCCGTACAACTCATTCATTACGCGGTTTGAGCGCAGGAAATTGAAATCCCTGTCTATTATGGCTATTGCGTCATGGATGCTTTCAAAAACGTTCGAGAGAAACTCCTCTTCCGTCTTTATTTTTCCCTCGCGCTGTTTGCGTTCCGTTATGTCACGCGATATACCCAGAACGCTGCTGATCATCCCCTCTTTGTCTCTCACTGGGATAAGGCGGGTGTCCAGGCATATTTTTCTGCCGAAGAAACTGAGCCTGTCTTCCATGAACACAGGGTCCCCGGTTTGAAAGACCCTTTGCAGGCTCATTCCCTGGAACTCGAAAAGACCGGGAGGAAACAGCTCTTCAAGGGGTCTGCCCACAATGTCCTCGGGCGGCTTTGCCAGAAATCCGGCAGCGTAATCGTTGATGAACCTGACGCGCCCGTCCTGCCCCACAATAAAGACTATGTCCAGGCCCAACTCCGCCAAAATGCGGTAATTGCTCTCCCTTTCAAGGAGAGTCTCTATTATTTTTTTGAGCTTTTCCCCGGACTCTTCAGCGGCAGCAAGCTTTTCCTTTAAAACGGAAATGTCATCGGGGGGTGCGGGAGAAGACGGCTGTCCGGATGAAAAATCCATCAAAGCAGCTCCGCCGCCTTTTCGGCAAGCGCGCTCCTGGCGCTCTTTGTGAGGTTCAGGTAACAGAAGGTTTCCTCGTTTATGAACCTGCTTATCAGATAGGCAAGCCCGTTGCTGTCGGAGTCCAGATACGGTGTGTCGATCTGGTCCAGGTCGCCGGTGAACACCACCTTTGTGCCCTCCCCGGCCCTGGTAAGGATGGTCTTTACGTCAAGGGGCCTCAGGTTCTGCGCCTCGTCTATTATCATGTATCTTGCGGGCAGGCTCCTTCCCCTTATATATGTAAGGGGCTCGATGTGCACGGCATCCGATTCCACCAGGTAATTGGAGCTTCGGTATTTGAACACGTGCCTGTCGTCCTTCTTTTCCTGCGGGGTGCCGACTATCACGTCCAGGTTGTCAAAGATGGGCTGCATCCATGGGCGGAGTTTTTCTTCCACATCTCCGGGCAGAAATCCCAGGTCCTGTCCCATTGGCACAACAGGCCTTGCCACCAGCACCTGCTCATAATGTCCCTTTTCTCTCTGGTAAAGACCGGCCGCAAGCGCAAGGAGCGTTTTGCCTGTGCCGGCGCGCCCCGTAAGAGCCAATACCTGGATGTCTCCGGCCATAAGGGCGTCGATCGCGCATTCCTGGTCCGTGTTCCTGGGCAGGATCCCCGAGACGGCACGCTGCCTTTTAATGGCGATCTGGTTGTCCTTTCCCCAGCGCCTGAATATCGTACTGCCTTCCATCTGGTATCTTACCGAAAGGATCGCCTGCGCCCGGGGGTCTTCAGGGCCGGTCACAGAACCGTACTCCCTTGCGGCGGTGGTTTTATCGTGCTTGTAATCCTGGGCCTCGACACCCTGAGCTTCCGATTTGATCCTTACGGCGGTGTCCTTTGAGACGACCACCACGGCTGTGCCGTTTGACGCCTGCTTAAGGTCAAGCGCTGTCTTGATTATCTTGTCATCAGGGGAGAGTTGCTTGCCTCCCGGCCCGTGCGCATGGTCCTCCTTAAGGGCTATCCTGAGCGAGCCGCCTCCGGGGGTCGTAACATTACTGGACAGATTGCCTTTTGACCTGAGGCCGTCTATGACCCTCAGAGCTTCCCTCGAAGCATAGCTTACAGAACCGGCGCCCCGTTTTAACCCGTCAAGCTCCTCGATCACCGTAATGGGGATGACGATATCGTTTTCCTCGAATTTTTCAGGGGCATGAGGGTCATGCACCAGCACACTAGTGTCGATCACGTAGATCTTTTTCAATTTTTAAAATTCTCCCCTTTGAACGATAAAAAGATTCTTTCCATTTATCAAGCCTGCTCTTTCAGAAGTTTATATTCTATGCTGTCCACAAGCGCCTGGTACGAGGCCTCGATTATATTTTCGGATACCCCTACCGTGCCCCATTTCACCTTGCCGTCGCCGGACTCTATAAGGACGCGCACCTTGGCGGCCGTACCCTTTCCGGCGGCGATAACCCGCACCTTGTAATCGTGGAGTTTCACCGGTTTCAGTTCGGGATAGAATTTCTCCAGCGCCTTTCTGAGCGCGTTATCGAGGGCGTTTACCGGGCCGTCCCCGGTTGCGGCCGTATGCTCGATATTGCCGTCCACATTGACCATTATGGTCGCCTCGTTTATAGGGACCTCGCCGCCGCTTCTTTTTTCGACAATGACCCTGAAACCGATAAGCTCGAAAAACCTCCTGTGCAGCCCGAGGGCCTTTTTCATCAAAAGCTCGAATGAGGCCTCAGCCGCTTCGTACTGGTATCCCAGGTTTTCCAGTTCTTTCAGGCTTTTCACTATATCGCCCAGAAGCGGAGATCGCTCGCCTATTTCTATCTTGAATTCCTTTGCCTTCTTTATAATGTTGCTTTTGCCGGACAGGTCCGAGACAAGCACGCGCCTGGAGTTGCCGACAAGCTCCGGGTTTATGTGCTCATAAGTGCCCGGGTGCTTCATTACGGCGCTCACATGCACCCCGGCCTTGTGCGCAAACGCGCTGTCTCCCACAAAAGGCTCGTGGCCGAAAGGCCTCAGGTTGGCAATTTCCGTAACGAACCGGGAGACCTCCCTCAGTCTGCCCAGTTCCTCATCCGTAACACAACCAATGCCCATTTTGAGCTTAAGCCCGGGGATCACCGAGCAGAGGTTCGCGTTTCCGCAGCGCTCTCCGTAGCCGTTTATGGTTCCGTGCACCTGGACCGCTCCCAGCCCGGCTGCGATCAGGGAATTGGCCACGGCGCATTCGGAGTCGTTATGGGCATGGATGCCGAACGGCTTTTTCACCTGTCTTTTGACATCCTTTATGATCTTCGCCAGGGCATCGGGAAGCGTCCCGCCGTTCGTATCGCAAAGCACAATGCAGTCCGCGCCGCCTTCCACAGCGGCTGCCAGGCATTTAATGGCGTATCCGGGGTCCGCCTTGTATCCATCAAAAAAATGCTCCGCGTCAAAAAAGACCTGTTCCAGATTTCTCTTAAGGAATAAAACGGAATCGCGGATTATTTTCAGATTTTCCTCGAGGGGGACCCGCAGGGCCTCTTTCACATGGAAATCCCAGGTCTTTCCGAATATGGTGGCCGCTTTTACGCCTGATTGGATGATATGCCTGAGGCTCTGGTCGTCTTCGGCCCTGTGTCCGGGTCTGTGAGTGCTGCCAAAGGCGACCACGCGGGCTTTTTTCAGGTCGAGCGCTTTTACTTTTTCGAAATATTCGGAGTCCCGCGGGTTGCTTGCAGGCCAGCCGCCCTCTATGTAATCGACACCAAGCTCGTCGAGTTTTCCGGTTATCCTCAGCTTGTCATCTACGGAGAAGGAGATATCTTCCGACTGGGAGCCGTCCCGCAAGGTCGTGTCATATATATGTACCCGGCCCATGAGAATTAATTTAACATATTTTTATTTTTGACTCATTTAAATAGATAGGTTCTAATCCCACGCGCAAGCCTCTCCTTGACCTATTCCAGCCCTCTATGTTATTTTTTTGGCTTAACAAGAAAAATTTTATATAGCGGAGGTCGTTTACAAAAAAATGCTTAAGCGCTATTTACTGGCACCTGGGCCTACACCGGTCCCCCCGGAGGTACTGCTCCGGATGGCCATGCCGATAATACATCACAGGGCTCCCGACTTTGTCCCTGTTTTCGAATCCGTAAAAAACAGGCTTAAATGGCTCTATCAGACCCATAACGACACCCTTATCCTGACTTCAAGCGGCACCGGGGCGATGACCGCGAGCGTCAATAATTTCTTCAATACCGGCGATCACGTGGTCGTGGTAAACGGCGGTAAATTCGGTGAAAGATGGACAAAGATCTGCCAGGCCTACGGTCTTTCCGTCACGGAGATAACCGTGCCCTGGGGACACGCCATAAATCCGGCGGACGTGGCCGCCGCGCTTGAGAAGGACCCCGCTGTAAAGGCCGTTTTCATGCAGGCGGTCGAGACTTCCACGGGCGTCTACCATGATGTGGAAGGCGTTGGCTCAGTTATAAAGAACAAGAAAGACGTGCTGTTTATTGTTGATGCGATAAGCGCGCTTGTCGCGCATGACCTCAAGGCCGATGCCTGGGGAGTGGACCTGATGGTCGGAGGCTCTCAAAAGGGCCTTATGCTTCCTCCTGGGCTTGCGTTTCTCAGTGTTTCCGAAAAGGCATGGGAAAAGGCCGAGGGCTCGAAGATGCCGCACTTCTATTTCAATCTGAAAAAAGAGCGTGAAGGCCTCAAGAAAAACTCGACCAATTTTACCCCTGCGGTCTCACTTATTGTGGGGCTCGACGCGGCGCTTGAGATGCTCGAAAAAGAAGGCCTCCAGGCCGTATTCGCCCGCCACGCAAGGCTCGCTCACGCAACGAGGCAGGCGGTTTCCGCAATGGGGCTTGAGATATACCCTTCGCAGTCACCCAGCAATTCCGTTACCGCCATAAAAGCCCCCGAAGGGGTGGACGGGCAGGAGATATACAAGACCTTGAGAGAGAAATACGGAATAACGGCGGCTGGCGGCCAGGACAAGCTTAAGGGGAAGGTCTTCCGCATCGCCCATTTGGGTTACGCAGGGACATTCGATGTCATAACCGCCATAGCAGCGATCGAGATGACTCTCAAGGGCCTGGGGCATCCTGTGAAGCTTGGAAGCGGTGTGGGCGCGGCCGAGGAGATCCTTATAGAGAAAAGGACATCGTCATAATGAAAAAAGTGCTGATAAGCGACAGCATCTCCCCAAAGGGAGTTGAGATATTAAAGAGCGCAGGGCTTGAGGTGGACGTTCAGACGGGCCTGCCGCCGGAAGAACTCAAAAAAATAATAGGCGCATATCACGGGCTCGTGATAAGGAGCGCCACAAAGGTTACGGCGGACATCATCAGCGCGGCTGAAAACCTGAAGGTGATAGGCAGGGCCGGTTCCGGCCTTGACAACGTGGACAAGGCGGCCGCCACCCAGAAGGGCATAGTCGTGATGAACACGCCGGGCGGCAATACGATAACGACCGCCGAGCATGCGATGGCCCTGCTTTTTTCCGTCGCAAGGCTCATCCCCCAGGCCACGGGCAGCATGAGAAGTGGTTTATGGGAGAAAAAGAAGTTCATGGGCGTGGAATTGTTCGGAAAGACCCTGGGCATTGTCGGAATGGGCAATATCGGCGCTCAGGTTGCCAAAAAGGCCCTGGGGCTCGATATGAACGTTCTGTGCTACGACCCTTTCCTGAACGAGGAGAAGGCAAAGAGCCTTGGAGTACATTGCGTGGGGCTTGAGGAGCTTTGGAAGAGGGCCGATTTCATAACCCTGCACACTCCGCTCACGCCCGAGACCAAATACCTGGTGAACGCCAAGTCGATCGCGATGATGAAAGACGGGGTAAGAATAATCAACTGCGCGAGGGGCGGGATAGTGAACGAGAAAGACCTCCTTGACGCCCTTAACTCCGGCAAGGTGGCCGGGGCCGCGCTTGACGTCTTCGAAAAAGAACCCCCCACTGACAACCCGCTTTGCACCATGGAAAAAGTGGTTTGCACGCCGCACCTTGGCGCCTCCACAAAAGAAGCGCAGGAAAATGTGGCCCTGGCGGTGGCCGAACAGGTGGCGGACTATCTGGTTGGCGGGATAATAAGAAACGCGGTAAATTTCCCCTCTATTCCGCCCGAACAGGTGCCGCTGCTCAGTCCGTATCTGAAACTGGCCGAGCGTATGGGCGGGTTTGCCTCCCAGGTGTTTGAATCCGGCATCAAGGAGATATCGATAGAGTACACGGGAGAGGCCTCCGGGCTGAACACCGCGCCTGTTACAATAGCTGCGGTAAAAGGCCTTTTGTCCCCCATTATGGGGGAGACAGTGAATTTCGTAAACGCCCTTGTCATCGCCAAAGAGCGCGGCATAGAAATTAAAGAGACAAAGAGCAGCGATGCCGGGGACTACAGGAGCATGATCAGCCTGCGCATAAAAGGCGAGAAGGAAAGCTCCTCGATCAGCGGAACAATCTTCAGCAAAAAAGACCCGAGGATAATAGAGGTGGACGGCGCCCCTGTGGAGATAATCCCCGAAGGCACGATGCTCTTCATGTATAACAATGACAGGCCGGGCCTTATAGGGGCCGTTGGCACCTTCCTGGGCAGCCACGGGATAAACATTGCGCGTATGTTCTTTGGCAGGGAGTCCGAAGGCGGCACGGCCAGATCGGTGGTCAGCATCGACAGCCCGTTACAGCCGGAACTCATTGAAGAACTCAAGAAGATACCGAATATTTTGTCAGTCAGGCAGGTGGTCCTTTAATGCCGGCCCTGGTTGTTGCCGGCGCCCAGTGGGGTGATGAAGGCAAAGGAAAACTCGTAGATCATCTGGCTAGGCAGGCCCACGTGGTGGCGCGCTATCAGGGCGGGCACAACGCGGGCCATACCGTTGTAATAAACGATGAGAAATTCGTTCTGCACCTGATACCCTCCGGGGTCCTCCACGAAGGGAAGCTCTGCGTAATAGGAAACGGCGTCGTGATAGACCCCGCCTGCCTCATCGAGGAGATGGACGGCCTGATCAACCGCGGTGTGAAGATAGGCGAAAACCTCCTTATCTCGGAAAACGCCCATCTCATAATGCCTTATCATATGGCGCTTGAATCGGCCAGCGAATCCAGCATGGGCAAAAAAGCGATAGGCACCACGGGGCGAGGCATCGGCCTGGCCTACATGGACAAGATGGCCCGCACCGGCATAAGGATGCTGGACATACTGGACCCCAAACTGTTCAGAGAGAGGCTCAGGCCGGCACTGGACAATGCCAACCGCCTACTTGACGCGCTCTACGGGGCCCCGGCATTCGAGCTTGAAGAGGTGTTCGAAAAATATACCGGCTTTGCCGAAAGACTGAAAAAGCATATCGGAAACGCCGGGTTCGTTCTGAACAAAGCGCTTCGCGAAGGCAGAAACGTGCTTATCGAGGGGGCGCAGGGCACGCTGCTTGATATTGACCACGGCACTTACCCCTATGTCACATCCTCAAACGCTTCGGCTGGCGGGGCCTGCACCGGTCTTGGCATCGGCCCAACAATGATCGACGCCGCCATGGGCGTTGTAAAAGCATATACCACCCGTGTCGGAAACGGCCCGTTCCCCACCGAGCTTGAAGATGAGCTGGGAGAATGCCTGAGGGAAAAAGGCGGGGAGTACGGAGCTACTACAGGAAGGCCCAGAAGATGCGGATGGCTCGACATCGTGGCGCTGGACCATGCGGTGCGCGTCAACGGCTTGAGCGGATTTGCCCTGACCAAGCTCGATATCCTTGACGGCCTGGATACCATAAAGGTCTGCACTGCCTACAGACTTGACGGCGTGACAACCAGAGAGTTCCCGCCGGATGCGGCAACCCTCGAACGCTGCCAGCCGGTTTATGAGGAACTGAAAGGTTGGAAAGACAGCACCTCCGGAATAAAGAAATTGAGCGATCTGCCCGTGAACGCCAGAAAATATATCGAATGGATCGAACAGAGGCTCGGCATCGGCGCTGACATGATCTCCACCGGGCAAAGAAGAGACGAACTGATAATAGTCAAAGAAAACTTCCGTTAATTTTTTTTAAAGAAAACTTCGGGACCTGCCTCAAAATTGATTTCGAAGCGAAAGAGAGCGGAAATTGTGGCAGACAATCTCTTCTGGACAGGGGAGAAAAGGGGAAATCGCCCCGAGGCGCAACGGCAAAATGGATTCCCGCTTACGACATGCGGGAATGACTTCATAAGACTTAAGACGTCATGCCCGAGGACCTTCTTAATCGGGCATCCACTTTGAATCACTTATTCCTCTCGGCCGGACAGTCAGAGTTGCCCCCACGACGATTTCCCTTTACGACGCCGTATGCCGCGATTTTCTTAAAAGCCTCTTGCAGCCGGAAGCAATTTTGAGACAGGTTCTAAGGGCATGGCTTTTATAACCGGGGCCTTTAACGCGTTTCTGAACGGTTTTTTCCCCGCAAGCTGTCCGCATTGCGGCCTGTCCTCGAAGTATCCCCGGTACTCCCCGTTCTGCTCTGATTGCTGGCAGGAACTGAAAATCTCCGCCTACAATGGGCCTTCCTGCAAAATATGCGGCGAGCCGTTCGAATCAGAGCATGGCACTGTCTGCGGGGAATGCCTGAAGGACAGACCGGCATTTGCCAGGGTCTATGCATACGGTCTTTTCGAGGGCGTTTTAAAAGAGGCGATCCACAGCTATAAATTCGGAGCCATACGCAGGCTCTCAGCCCCCCTTTCAGAGCTTCTCTTGTCCCTTGAACTTCCAGCCGTGGATGCGGTGACTTCCGTGCCCCTTTCCAAAAAAAGGCTGCTCGAACGCGGGTTCAACCAAAGCATGCTTGTCGGCAAGGAGATAGCCCGGATATCAGGGGCAGAACTACTTCCTCATGCTCTTAAAAAAGTTAAGGACACGCCGCCCCAGGCCGAATTGAACAGGAAAGAACGCGTCCTGAACCTGAAGGGCGCGTTTGCTTGCGGGGGCGAAGTGGAAGGCAAAACGGTCCTCCTCATAGACGACGTGATCACCACCGGGACAACCGCCAGGGAGTGCTCAAAGGCGCTTGTGAAGGCGGGGGCCAAAGAGGTCTGTGTGGCCGCGCTTGCCAGGACAAAAAAATAGGACCTGTCTCAAAATCTGGATTCTATGAAACTTGTAAAAATGGATTCCCGCCTGCGCGGGAATGACGTCAAAAAGCACTGAAATATTCTAAAAAATGACGTCATGCCCGAGGACCTTAATCGGGCATCCACGTTAAAAAAAATGATTTTGGAATAGATTCCGGCATGCCGGCAAAAAAATAGAGAAAAGCTTGAAAAACTTTACATTTCGCCCTTAAATCAATTATCTTCATTAGATGATCGATTTGCACACGCATACGCTTTTAAGCGACGGGGAGCTTCTGCCTTTCGAGCTTGTCAGGCGGGCCGTCGCCAAGGGGTACAAAGCCATAGGTATAACGGACCACGTGGACGCCTCCAATATAGACGATGTAATACCCAGGACCGTAAAAGCGGTGCGCAGACTGAAGGGGCTCGTGCCCATAGAGATAGTGCCGGGGGCCGAGATAACTCACGCTCCTCCGGAGCTGATAAAAGAGCTTGTGAAAGAGGCAAGAGAGCTTGGAGCCTGCCTTGTAATTGTCCATGGAGAGACACTTGCCGAGCCTGTGCCTGAAGGCGTCAACCGCGCAGCCATAGAAGCAGGGGCCGACGTCCTGGCCCATCCCGGCCTGATAAGCATCGAAGACGTCATGTACGCCAAAGAAAAATCCGTTGCCCTTGAGATCACCGCAAGGAAAGGCCACTCGATCTCAAACGGCCATGTGGCCAAGGCGGCAATAAAATTCGGCGCGCTGTTGGTCATCAACACGGATTCCCACGGCCCGGATGATCTCATAACCAGGCAGCAGGCTGAAAATGTACTGCTGGGGGCGGGCATCGGGAAAGAAAGAGTATCCATGGTTTTTGAAACATCCAGAAATATATTTGAAAAGGCAATTAGGAGGATGGGATGCCCCGGACAATAAAAAAGAGAGCACCAAAAGAAACAAAAAAAGAAGTCCCTGTTTATGAAGAACTCAAGGAAACAATAGCGGAGCGCCAGAAATCGCTCGTTAAGATCTCGGTAATTGTACTTATAATAGTGGCACTGGCCGCCGGTATCTATTTATATCATAGCAGCACCGTACGCCAGGCGAACGACAACAATGCCAAGGGGTACAGTATCTATTACGGCCTCTCGGCGGAAGCGCCCGCCTCGATCCAGCAGAGATACAGCCTTGCGTTGTCGGATTTTCAGAAGGCCTATGACGCTAAAAAATCGGCCTATTCCCTGTATTACATCGGGGCATCGCAGTATGCGCTTGGCCAGTACGCGCCAGCCATCAACACCATGAAGCAGGTTTATGAAAATTATCCCGGAGACGCTGAGTTCGTACCGCTGAGCCTTTACAAGTCGGCCATGGCGGCGCTCAAAATGGGGAAGCCTGACGATGCGCTCAAATATCTTTCCATGATGGAGAGTTCCCAATACGATTCGCTTAAGGACATGGCTTATTACGAGGATGCCGGGATACTTGAGTCCATGGGCAAAAAAGACGAGGCCAACAGGAAGATAGACGACCTTATCAGGGCGTTCCCGCAGTCGCAATACGCCATGGACTTCAAGGCCCAGCGCGAGGCACAAACAGGAGCAAAAGCCCCCCAAACGCCAACGGCCGCGCCGCCCGCAACGGGCAAAGCGCCAATTGGCAAACAGAATAAAAAATAGAGATTAAAACCTCACATCTGATTTAAATGAAAAGAGCCCGGCTTTAAAGCCGGGCTCTTTTCATTTTTCTCCTCAATTATGCGAACTTCTGCCCGAAACCATCTCAAGGCGGAATGGCTCTGCGTTAGAAGAACCCTGGACGTGATTCAGAAAAAATTTAAGCTCCCTGAAAATGCGATGCAAAAAACAAGTCCGTGAATACTAAGCGCGGGGCGATTTACGGGGCGTTAAAAAACTTCTTTTTTTACCTTTTCGCCATCAGGCAGGACGAATTGTCAGGCGGTAGCAGTATTCTCTGCCCGGTCCTTATGTGCCTGCCCTGGATATTATTAAGTCCCTGAATCAGCGCCACGGGCACCTTGAACCTTCTTGCTATTTTTGGCAGCGTGTCCCTGCGTTTGGCCGTATAGACTCTGAGAGGGAGCCTCTGTTCGGGGGTGAGCTTGCACAGGTTGGCAAGAAACGGCATCAGGGTGTTTTTGGGGATCCGCAGTACATAGCTCTTTTCGTCCATAGGAGTGCACCACCTGGTAAGCTCCGGGTTCAACGCCTTTATCTCCTCCAGGCTTACGCCCGCGCATTTTGCAGCCACGGAAAGATCCAGGGGCTGCCATATGACCGCCTCATCATAGGATAACGCGCTATCCTGTGTAACATTGGCAAACCCATGACCGCCCGGATCCAGTGCGATTGTCCTTGCCGCAAGAAATTTTGGCACATAGTCCTTTGTCTCTTCCGTGATCCTTTTTGCGAAATAGAGGTCCCAGAAATCCTTGCCCCCGTTTCTCTCGAGCGCGCGTTTTACCGCGCCCTCACCCGCATTATAAGCGGCCATGGCGAGCCCCCAGGAGCCAAACATGTTATGCAGATCCTTAAGGTACATTGCCGCCGCCGCAGTGGACTTCACCGGGTCCCGCCTCTCGTCTATCCACCAGGTTATTTTGAGCCCGTACCGCTTTGCCGTTGAGTTCATGAACTGCCAGGGGCCCACGGCATTTGCCCGCGAGTCGGCATAGGGGCTGAACCCGCTTTCTATCATGGAAAGGAAAACGATATCTTGAGGGATATTGTTTTCAGACAATATTTGTTTCATGACCGAAACGTATCTGGGCGCGCGGGAAAGCCAAATGGAGAAAGGCTTTTTCAGGGTTTCCGAAAAGATATGCATGTATTTGGCAACCGCCTTTTCCGCAAGCGGGCTGTCTTGCAGGTTGGCAATAAAACCGGTGTCCTTTTCGGCCCAGGCGTTGCAGGAGAACACGAACGTGATGAGCGTCACAATAAGTATGACCCGCTTGATTGCGCGCTTTTCTTTCATAGCCCTTCTTTTCTATCGCATGTAGCTGCTCCTTGTCAAGCATTTTGATTACAATTCTCATTTCGCCGTTATTGTTTACAGGGGCGGCCCGCAGGCGTTATACTACTACCTTAAAAATCACAGGAGGCATATGTCCGTAAAGCGTAAGACTGGATTAGTCGCGATCGTTTGTCTTTTTTT
>JAKAEG010000346.1 GCA_021819985.1 Nitrospirota bacterium
GACCGTGACTGAGACCGCGTTAAGACGCGCGGCATTGAGTTTTCTGGCTATGGCCTTCCTTATCCCTTTTAAGGCAACGCGTTCAACGGGACCAAACTCATCACCGGTCTGATTGTATATCTTCCTAGTAGAGAATTTAAGCACGTCCTCTTTAGTGAGCAGGCCGCCCGGGCCGCTGCCTCTAAGGTTGCGCAGCGCTGCCTCGCTTATTCCCATTTCTTTAGCAATCTGTCTTGCCGCTGGAGCGGCGGCCAGAGGTTTTTCCTCTTCCTCGCTTTCAGGAAGCTCTCCCATCACCGTAACCGATTCTTTCTCTTTTTCTTTCGGACGTCCCTCAGGACGTGCCCCAGGGGCCGGGATTTCCATCGGCATCTCGTCTGCCATTAGAAAAGAAAAAGACTCCTCCGCCCCGGTTTCCACCATAGGAGGTTCCGTTTCCGGGCGCTTTCCAGCGGTTTCAGCCTCCCCGTCAGCCGCGATGGTCATAAGCACATCACCCACCCTGGCGGTCTCGCCCTCGTCCTTGAAAAGTCTGCCTACTTTGCCGTCTTTGGGAGAAGGCATCTCCACGACCGCTTTGTCCGTTTCCACCTCGAGAACATTCTGGTGCTCAGAAATGGTGTCGCCCTCTTTGACGAGCCATTTCCTGATCTCCGCTTCCGCTATGCCCTCTCCAAGGTCAGGCAGCCTGAATTCATATGGCATATCTCAATACCTCATCGCTTCTTCTATTTTGTTTTTTATCCTTTCGATACTGGGCATGTAATATTCCTCCAGCTTCGAAAAGGGCAGCACCACGTCATAGGCTGTCACCCTCAGGACCGGCCCTCTTAAATAAGCTATTGCTTCTTCAGCAATGGTGGCCGCTACTTCCGAGGCAAACCCGCAGGTCTTTGGCGCCTCCTGTACGATAACGGCGCGGCCCGTTTTTTTAACGGATGAGAGCACCATCTCTTCGTCCCATGGGCTGAGGCTCATCAGGTCTATTACATCGGTGTCAAAAGAAAAACCTTCCGCCGCTTTCAGGGCGCGCTGAAGCATGCTCCCCCAGGAGATCAATGTGAGGGCTTTCCCTTCCTTGACTTTCCTTCCCCTGCCAAGAGGTATGCTGTAAGGCTCTTCCGGGACTTCCTCTTTTATCATCCGGTAAAGCCTTGTGGGTTCAAGAAAGATGACAGGGTCGGGGTCGCGAATTGCGGAAACCAGAAGCCCCTTGGCATTGTAAGGGCCAGACGGGACGACCACCTTTATCCCTGGGATGTGCGCGAACAGGGCCTCGGTGCTTTCCGAATGGATCTCGAGCGCTTTTATCCCCGCCCCGTACGGGGTCCTTATTACAATGGGGCAGCTAAACCGTCCGCGGCTTCTGTTTCTAAGCCTTGCGGCATGGTTTATGATCTGGTCGAAGGCCCCATAGATGAAGCCCATGAACTGGATCTCGGCAACCGGCAGAAGGCCGCATACGGCCATGCCTATCGCCGCTCCGGCAATGCCCGCTTCAGAAAGCGGGGTATCGATGACGCGCTCGCCCCCAAACCGTTCGAACAGTCCCTCCGTGACGCGGAAAACCCCGCCGGCCCTGCCCACGTCCTCGCCCATTACGGTCACCGAGGTGTTTTTTTCCATCTCCTGGCGGAGGGCCATGTTAAGCGCCTGCACCATGTTAACTGCCGCCATTAGCGAAATCCCTCATCTGCCGGGCCTCCCTGCGGGAAGGCTCTTTGTAGGTATAAGCGAACATGTCGGAAACGGGAGGCGGCCCGATCTCTTCCATTTTGTGAAACGCCTCGTTTATTTTTTTCCCAGCATTTTCTTCCACCTGTTTCTGGAATTCCGCGCTGAAAATGCCCTCTTTTTCCATATATAACCTGAGCCTTTTAATAGGGTCCCTGGCCTTCCATTGCTCCAGTTCTCCGGCGGGCCGGTAACGGGATGAGTCATCGGCTGTAGTGTGGTCTGAAATACGGTAAGTGAAACATTCTATGAAAGTCGGCCCGCCGCCCGCTTTTGCCTTTTCGATTGCAGCTTTCGAGGCCTTGTAAACGGCAAAAGCATCATTTCCGTCCACCTGTATCCCTTCAAACCCGTAGGCCAGGGCCTTTTGCGCCAGCGTTGCCGCCGCTGTCTGCCTCGAAAGCGGAACGGAAATGGCCCACTGATTGTTCTGGCAAATGAAAACGGCGGGCGCCCTGAAAACTCCGGCAATATTAAATGCCTCGTGGAAGTCCCCTTTTGAGGTCGCCCCGTCGCCGAAGTAGGCAAGGACCGCTTTTTTTTCTCCTTTTATTTTCAAGGCCATGGCCGCGCCTGCGGCATGGGGAAGATGGGTGCCCACGGGTACGCAGACCGGCATGATATTCAGTTCCTCCGGGCATTTCATTCCGCGCTCGTCCCCGGACCAGTACTGAAAGAGCATGTGCATGGGATAACCCGCCGTTATCTGTGCGCCTGTCTCCCTGAATGAAGGAAATATCCAATCGGTCCTTTCCGCGGCAAAGGCGCTTGCTACCTGCGCCGCTTCCTGCCCGCGGATGGAGGCATAGGTGCCGAGCCGTCCTTCTCTTTGCAGGCTGAGCGCGCGCTCGTCGAAGGCCCGCGAAAGGTGCATCATTTCATACAGGTTTTTCAGTTCTTCAATGGAAAGGGCGGGCATGATGGACTTGTCCGCGTTGCCCTCCTCATCGAGGATCTCCAGGCGCTTTATCTCAAAGGAACCAATAGTTTTTTCCGGCATCGTTTTTTTCCTAAACGCAGTCTAGCAGGGGGTGATTTCATTGTCAACGCGAGCGCATTTTTTGGCTTGACACTGCCCTGACAGTTTGATAGAAATTGAATAAGGTTTTCAGATTTAATTTAATTAAAAATTCCCTGAACAAAATTTTGTAAAAAACAAAAGACCCCCATTCCGGACACCTGGGCTGATCCGGAAAAATTCAGAAAAACAAAAAACCCCAAAATTCAAAAGCGGCTTTTCAAAGAAATGCAAAAACTCCGGTTTTTTTTAAAAAACCGGAAAAATCCCAAAAAATAAGGAGAGAGACAATGAAAAAATTTACCATGCTCACGTTGTTCGTGTTCGTTCTGGCGCTTCTTTTTGGAGTTACAGCGGCAATGGCCCAGGATTCGGGCGGTATGGACAATACGCCTGGCGGAGCCACTTCCAATACTCCC
>JAKAEG010000347.1 GCA_021819985.1 Nitrospirota bacterium
CGGACCCGCGGGCAACCGGAATACTGATGGACGCGCTGGCCGGGCTCGGTTTTCTTAAAAGGTCGCGCGGCTCTTATGGAAACTCAAAAGAACCCGTTTACCGGAACACAAAAGAGGTGGGCCTTTCCCTTGTAAAGGACTCACCGTATTACCAGGGCGAAATTATCAAGCATGCCGATAATATGTGGAAGAGCTGGTCGCGGCTGGACGAGGCCCTCAGAAGCGGCGAGCCCGTACCCCGGGAATCGGAGCGGTTCAACCTGGATGCCTTCATCATGGGGATGCATAATCTCGCGGTCCTCAGGTCGCCAGAGATAATAAAAGCCGCCGGCATGAAAGACGTGCACAACGCGCTCGACCTGGGAGGCGGCCCCGGCACGTACTCGATGGAGATGGCGGGGGCGGGAGTGGAGGAGGTCACCTTATTTGACCGTCCGGACGTAATAAAGATAGCGGCAAAGAACATCAAAAAACACGGAGCCGGCCAAAATATCAAGTTCATGAAGGGCGATTTCAATACGGACGATTTCGGGCGCGGCTACGACCTTATCTTCATGAGCAACATCCTCCATTCAAATTCCTATCGGGAATGCGAAGACCTGCTACAAAGGGCGCGGGCGGCCCTTAACCCTGGCGGGCGCGTGGCAATAAACGAGTTCTATCTGAAGGACAACCGCACGGAGCCGTTATATGGCGCGCTTTTTTCCATAAACATGCTGGTCAACACCCAGGAAGGACGCACCTATACCGAAGGCGAGCTTAAGGGGTTTTTGGAAAAAGCCCGTTTCCGGGAGATCAAAACAAAGGTCCTTTTCGGGGATATCATAGTGGTGATGGGGCGGGCGTAGGTGGCGTCATTCCCGCACGTCGTTAGCGCCAGATTTTATTTTGATAAAGACTGGCCAAGTTAAAATGGATGCCCGATTAAATACCTCTGGCATGACGTCTTTAATGAAATCCGTATTTTTCAACAGCCCGCCAGGGCAGCCCTATCCGCCGCTTTCAACCAGTTCCTCGAATTTTTTTATAGGCAGGGGCCTGCTGTATAAAAAACCCTGCAGCTCGTCGCAGCCGGCCTGGCGGAGGAAATTCAGCTGGTCCTCCGTTTCCACCCCCTCGGCCAGCACTTTCATTTTCATATTGTGGGCCATTGCGATCACCGCGTTTATGATCGCCCTGTCGTCAGGGTCCGTGGCTATGTCCTTTATAAAGGAGCGGTCTATTTTTAGCCGGCCTATTGGCAGCCGCTTCAGGTAATTCAGGGACGAGTATCCGGTGCCGAAATCATCTATCGAGATGCGTATCCCCATCTCTGACAACAGTCTGAGCTGGGAGGCGGTCAACTGGATGTTGTCCATCGCCAGGGTCTCGGTTATCTCCAGGTCCAGGCTACCCGGGGACATCCCGGTTTCCTTGATTATCGCGGAAACCAGGGATGCGAAGCCTGCCTTTTGGAAGAGCCTCGCGGAGAGGTTGACAGTTATGCATACCGGCGGCAGTCCGGCCTGCGTCCAGCTTTTTACCTGGTTGCAAACAGTCCCCACCACCCATTCATCTATGGTTGTAATGAACCCGGTCTCCTCGGCAAGCGGGATGAAATCCAGTGGCTGTAGCAGGCCCATTTTAGGATGATTCCATCTTACCAGCGCCTCGGCGCAGACCATTTTTCCCGTACTTATCTCCTGCTGAGGCTGATAATAAAGCAGGAGTTCCCCTCTGGAGATCGACTGGCGCAGCCAGCTTTCCATTCTTATCCGATGCGCGGAATGCAAATTGATGGAAGGGTTATAGAACTGGAAAGCGTTTTTCCCTCTTTCCTTCGCATGGTACATGGCTATGTCGGCATACCTGAAAAGGGTGTCCATGTTCTCGTCATCATCAGGGAAAATGCTGATCCCGATGCTGGACGTGACATGGAGCTCGTGGCCTGCTATGAGAAAAGGGGCCCGGAACGATTCCACTATTTTTCTTGCTGTCTCGGCGCTGCCTTCCGCACGGGTTATATCGGCGATTATCAAATTGAACTCGTCGCCGCCTATGCGCGCCACAGTATCTGACCTGCGGAGATTTCTCCTGATACGAACGGCCACCTCCTTTAAAAGCTGGTCGCCTGCTTCGTGCCCCAGGGTATCGTTTACATCCTTGAATCTGTCCAGGTCCAGAAACAGGAAAGCCAGTTTCTTTTTATTACGGCTTGCCTGGGCCATTTCAAACTGGGCAAGTTCGATGAACAGCCTGCGGTTAGGAAGCCCCGTGAGGGCATCGTGGTGCGCCATGTCTATGATCTCACGTTCCATCTTCTTTTTATCCGTGATGTCGTGCACTATCCCAAGGATACGGACCGGCTCGCCTCCGGCCTTCTTTAACAGCGTCCTTGAGACATGCACCCAGATAATGTGCCCTTTTTTATGGATGTATCTCATTTCACTGTCATACTGGGCCAGCTCGCCCCTGAGCATTTTTTCGTATTGCTCCGAATCTTCGGTCCAGTCGTCCGGATGAGTGAGCTCCCGGAAACCAAGCGAAAGTATCTCTTCGCCGCTGAAGCCGGTTATCTCGCAAAACCGCCTGTTCACGGTAGTAAAACGCCCGGTGCGCGGGTCCGCCTGGAGCGCACCCATCCCGCTAAGCTCAAAAAAAGCCCTGAATTTTTCCTCCGAGTCCTTCAGCAGAAGCTCGGATTTTTTCCGCTCTATCGAGTACAGGACCGAGCGGTAAAGGCTGTCGCCCGTTATCTTTCCCTTTACCAGGTAGTCCTGCGCCCCCATTGAGATCGCCTTTGCCGCAAATTCCTCATCGGCCAGGCCGGTCAGGGCTATTACCGGTATATGGGCCGCGTTTTCCCCGATGCGCCGCAGGGTCTCCAGGCCGCTGCTGTCCGGCAAGCCCAGGTCCAGGAGCACCACGCTGAATGACTCCCTGTTTAAGGCCTTGAGCCCCATAGCCAGATTTTCCGCCCTTTTAAGGCTGTAGTTCTGGAACAGCTCCCGCCCGATCTCATCCAGCATCATGTCGATGAGGGCGGCATCGGCCTGGTTGTCCTCTATGAGAAGAATGTTCAGATCGGAAGTCCCCATGGTTTATCCCGGTATCGTGAAATAAAAAGCGGAGCCTTTGCCATGGGCCGGTTCAACCCAGATACGTCCGCCGTGCA
>JAKAEG010000034.1 GCA_021819985.1 Nitrospirota bacterium
CGCTTCCATCCTCAATGCGGCGGGGGAAAAAACAGGGCTTTTCACCTCGCCCCATCTTCTGAATTTCACGGAAAGGATGAGGATAGGCGGTGAGGAGGTCCAGGCGGAAAAGGTCGTGGAGCTTGCGGGAGAGGTCAAAAAAGCGATCGAACGGACAAAAGACCTTGAGGACATGGACCCCACTTTTTTTGAGTTCGTGACCGCAATGGCCCTCCTTTGGTTTAAACAGGAGGCGGTGGGGTGGGCGGTGCTTGAGACTGGCATGGGCGGCAGGCTGGATTCAACGAACATCATTACCCCGGAGGTCTCGGTCATTACCACCGTGGGCATGGACCACAGGGAGTTTCTTGGCGGCACCATTAAAGAGATAGCGGCTGAAAAGGCGGGCATTATAAAAAAGGGCGCCCCGGTGATACTTGGCCCCCAAACGCCGGAAGCGCTAAAACTTTTGGAAGAACATTTTTTTTCAGTAAATAAAGGTTCCACCCTCCCGCCCTTTCTGCTTTACGGCAGGGATTTTAATTCGGCGCTCAAAAGTAGCACAGGGACCGAGGTTACCTTTGATTACTCGGGTTCTTTTTTTCCATCTGAAGGTTTTTCACTTTCTTTCCCCCTGGCGGGGGATTACCAGATAATAAACGCGGCGGTCGCGGCGGAAGCCGCATGCGCGGCCGGTTTCGGCGGGGAGGATAAAAATAAAAAAATTATCCGGGAAGGTCTGAGGCTCACAAATCTGCCGGGGAGGCTTGAGCTTATTGAGCAGTTTCCGGAAATAAGGCTTGACGGGGCGCATAACCCTGAAGCCGCGGAGGCGCTTGCAAAGACCCTGGGAAAAGTCTTTCTTACGGAAGGGCGAAGGCTTATTCTTGTGATAGGTATAATGGGCGACAAGGATATGGACGGCATTATGGCCCCGCTGCTTCCATTGGCCGAAGGGGCAAAGGGAAAAATCATCTTTACCGCACCCGCTTATGGGAGGGCCGCCGTTCCGGAAAAACTCCGCAACCGGGCAATACAGATGGGCCTTGGGAAGGAAAGCATAACGGCTTCATCCGTTGCCGAAGCGGTAAAGGAGGCCAGAAGTTGCGCCCGCCCTGAGGACCTTATACTTATAACAGGTTCTTTTTACACGGCGGGGGAGGCCAAAGAGGTTTTGAAGCAGCAACAGGGAAAATTCTCCAGGCTAAGAGAAACAAGGTAAGGGGGATGCTCCGGGTGAGGAGGGCGGGCGGAGACAGGTTTTCTTTCTTTCAAATAAGAAGTCTTTATATCGCCTTCATAATTCTGGTTTTGTTTCCCATGGGGCTTTTTCTATCTGCCCCTTCCGCACGGGCCCAGGCACAAAAAATACAAAGCACTTCATCCGCTGCTCCTCTGAAGACAAATATAACGAGCGATACGATGACCCATTCCGGGGACAAATATTATTTCCAGGGCTCCGTTCTGATAACGCGCGGAGACCTGACGGCGGGCGGCGACAGGGCGGTTTACGATGAAAAGACCTCGGACCTGCATCTTATAGGCAACACCTACCTCGTTGACCCGGCCATCGTCATAAACGCCCGCGAGGCTTTTTACAACATGAAAACCAAGACCGGCAAGCTTTACGACGCCACCATATTCGTAAGGCAGAGAAATTTCTACATTTCCGGCGCAACGATAGACAAGACCGCCCCGGACGTATATCAATTCAAAGAGGCTGTTTTTACTGCCTGCGACAGCCCGAAGCCCGCGTGGTCGGTAAAGGGACGGACGGCAAAGGTGGTTATAGGGGACAAGCTCGTGATGAAAGATGCCCGGATAAAAGCCGGGCCCATTCCGGTATTTTATACGCCCTGGTTCGCGGCCTCGATATCCAATAAGCGTAAAAGCGGATTTCTGTCCCCCAATGCCGGATTCAGCACCTTTGGCGGCGCATACCTGGATATACCTTATTACTGGGCCATTGCGGAAAACAGGGACGCGACCGTGAGCCTGGATTTCCATTCAAAAAGGGCTGTGGGCGGCTCGGTGGAAGGCCGTTATCTTGAGCCTTCGGGCATCTCCGGGTCTGAGAAGCTGGCTTATCTTCGGGACTGGAAAGACCGTGTGAACTATCTTACCCTGAGCGGATCGAATACGTGGCCTTATGCGTTTGCTGAACTCGACTGGGCCAACCACAGGGATTACTACAAACTCTTCGATTTCAATTTCCAGCAGTCAGAAAGGCGTTACCTGGAGTCAAAGGGTGAGGGCCATGTGGAAGTGAAGGACTATGGCAAAGCCTTCATAAGAGTGCGCCTGTTCCAGGATGAACTGGACGGGGTGCAGGAGTCAAGCGTAATACAGGAACTGCCCGAAACGGGGTTTTACTTCTATCCCAGAAAGGTGGTCCAGTTGCTGGGGCATTCCGCCGTTTTTGATGCGCAAACAGCGCTGGACAATTTCTGGCGCGATCAGGGCCAGACGGCCTTAAGGCTTAACCTCGCTCCAAGGCTCTCCTACACGATAGGTGACGGGGTGAACTTTTTTCAGTCCGCCGGAGTTGGCGTGCGGCAATATGACCTCATGTCTCCTGGCCGGAATATAAACAGGATGGTGTTCAATTATGACGCGGCCCTGCGCAGCAGGTTGGAAAAAACCTACCAGGACGGGATCACACATTATATTGAGCCCACGCTCGAATTCTTTTACAGGAACCTCTCCGGACAGGCGCCTCCCATGGTTTTCGATTCACTGGAGATGGACGACCAGGCTTCCTTTGTGCAGGCCTCGGTCATGAACCGGGTAAAGGACAAAAGCGGGGAGTTCCTGGATATGCTCATTCAGGACCAGTTCGACCTGAAGGCCGGCCGGGCGCAGCCTATAACGCTCAGCATATCTTCCTCGAGACCTGCCACGGTGAGCGGCAGCGTCACTTACGACCCTTATGCCGGAAAACTGCAAGCAGTTCAGGTGAATTCGTCTTTCAAACCTATACCGCAGGTGCTCTTAAGCATAATCGAGACGTATACCCCCGTGCAGGACTCCTGGGTGCATAACATCAGCTCGCAGGCGGTCCTCTCATCTCATTTCACGGTTGTAAACGCAATCTGGTACGATACGACCGCCGGGCTGCAGCAGTTTTCCTCCGAACTCAGATATTCAAGCCAGTGCTGGGGCATCGATCTCGTTTTCAATAAAAAACCGGGAAATACGGCATTCTTTGCGAGATTGAGGCTCAGAGGCATTGGAGGAGGCGGCGTTTAAAAAAAGAAAAGAAACCGTAATTTCTCTATGGGTGGACCCCGGTCAAAGGGAACAGGATTTTTCCCTGAGCGGCGGTTTTAGGTTAGAATAACTTTGTGGAGATGAAAAAAAAGCCCATGGAGTGCAAAGCCTGCGGCGCCGCGGCCGGGGCCGTTTTCGGCTGAAAGAGCGTATGGATACGCTGCATGGAATGCGGCAAAAATTTTGAAATAAAGGATTACCTGGACGAGATCGATGAGGACCTTTGGGAAAAGATCTCCCGCCGGGCCTGTAACAGGGCATGATATTTAAGGGAATTCCAAAAAACATTTCTTCAAACAAGATGAGTCTCGCATGAAGGCGGGCAACAGGGTATGGATCAAAACATGATCAAAGACGCGTTGAAAAGACTGGACGACCTTTACACCCGCATGGACCTGGAATACGAAAAGGTTTCCGGGCTTTACGGCCTCACCTGTGAGGGCTGTAGCGACAACTGCTGTACGCAGAGGTTCCATCACCACACGCTGGCCGAGTACCTTTTTTTGCTCGAAGGGCTGAAAGCAGCAGAACCCGGGCTCCAGGAAACCATTTTAAGGCGGGCAAGGGTGGTTGTCGAAAGCTATGCCCATGAGCTTCAGGCAGGCGAGCTGTTCAAACTCATGTGCCCCGTGAACTTTAACGGGCTTTGCTCCCTCTACGAGTGGCGGCCCATGATATGCAGGCTTCACGGCCTGCCGCATTATTTCATAATGCCGGACGGCTCCAGAAAGGCCGGGGGTGGCTGTCATAAAGTAATCGAACAGGGGCGGCGTGGCGAGCACGCCTTGGGCGGAGCGGAAAAGGCGGCGCCCCACCACGGAATGGACAGGACCCCGTTCTATACCGCGCTTGCCGGGATAGAGAAAGACGTGCGTGAATCCCTGGGCAACAGGGAGCGGTTCAAAAAAACGACCGCGCAGATGCTGATGGAAATGTCGCTCGAGGTGGATATTGAGGAATGAACTCTTCAAAAACAGGGGCAAGACTCCTCATAGACGGGTATAACCTGATAGGCATACAGCATGCCAACCTGGAGAAAAAAAGGGGAGAACTGGTGGGTCTTCTCCAGGCATACAGGAACAACACCGGAAACGAGGTCACCGTAGTATTTGACGGATGGAAAAACAGCGCCTCACATCTTGAAAGCCGCACCGTAACCGGCGGCATAAAGGTGGTCTACTCAAGGCTGGGCGAGAAAGCGGACTCCGTAATAAAAAAGATCCTCGAAAAAGAAACCGGCATTATCCTTGTAAGTTCCGACCGGGAGCTTCAGAACTGGGCGTGGTCCCGCGGCTCTGTTGCCGTCTCTTCGGAGCTTTTTGAGACGAAACTGCTGTCCGGCAGGGAAAAAGGACCTGAGAAACAGGATGAATATGAAGAAGACGAAGATGACTTTTCGTCGCAATCGCGGAAGACGGGGAACCCCAGACAGCCCTCAAAAAGGCAAAAAGCGCTTGAAAGGGCGTTAAAGAGGCTTTAATGCACGATAAGAAATCGACCATACTGGTTGTCGAGGATGAAAGAAAGATATCGGATGTCGTGAAGCTCTATCTCGAAAGAGAGGGGTTTATTGCCATTGTCGCGGGCTCCGCTGAAGACGCCATGCGCCATCTGAAGCAGCCCCCGGACCTCGTAGTGCTCGACCTCATGCTCCCCGGCCTCCAGGGGGAAGACCTGTGCGGGATGATAAGGCAGAACTCCGATATCCCGATAATAATGCTCACCGCCAAAACGGGAGAGGACGATATCATAAAGGGCCTGAGCCTCGGGGCGGATGATTATGTGCAAAAGCCCTTCAGCCCCGGAGAACTCCTTGCCCGCATAAAGGCGCAATTAAGGAGGCATAAAAGGCCTTACACAAAGATGTCTTTCAATAAGGGGGCCTTGACGATAGACGTGCTTAAACGGGAGGTGGCCCGTGACGGGCAGCCGCTTACCCTGACGCCTTCGGAGTTTGGCATCCTGGTTTCTCTTAGCGAGCGGCCTGGCATGGTGCTTTCACGGCTTCAGCTTGTAAATATGGTGCAGGGGTATGATTTTGAAGGCTACGAGCGCACCATAGACGCACACGTGAAAAATCTTCGCCAGAAGATAGAGGACGACCCCAAGAACCCGGTTTTTATAAAAACAATATACGGGATAGGTTACAAGTTCATAGGCGTGAGGGATGAGGAGTAAACTTTTTGTAGCCTTTTTCCTGGTCATCACGCTGGCACTCCTTTCAAATTACCTTTTCGGCAGAAGGATCATGAAGGACTTCGGGGCCTATGAGATGGGCACCCGGGAGGACCATATATATTGGCTTCTTGCCTCCCTGGAAAGCAGCTACGGCAATAATCCAAAGGGCAGGGGCTGGGACATGAAGTCCCTGGACGACTCTCTTCATTGGGCCGCAATGCTTCGCTTCGAGTGCCTCGTGGAGGACCTGAAAGGCAAGACCGTCATGAGTTCCGATGCCGCGGTCAGCCGGTTGAGCGAGGCGATGCGCATGAAAATGCAGATAGTAGAGCCGGAGCAGAAGGGCGGGCCGCCCTACGAATATTACCCTCTTTTCCACAGGGGCATTCAGATAGGCACGCTTGCCATAAGGGATGTCGTTGACCCAGGCTCACCGGGGGGGAAAAAAGAACGTGTGTTCAGGCATAGGGGAAGGCAGTTTCTCATCATGTCCTTTGTGCTTGCCGGCGGCGGGGCGCTTTTCCTGGCCCTCGTGTTCAGCCAGTTCCTTTCAAGGCCGGTAAGGGAACTCAGGCGCGCATCGGAAGTGCTTGCAGGCGGCGATCTTTCCGTGCGGCTTCCCAATGCAGGGGCCGACGAGCTCGGCAGGCTCAAGGCGGCGTTCAACTCGATGGCCGAGGCCCTGCAGCGTGAAGACTCTCTTAGGAAAAGGCTTACCTCGAATATCGCCCATGAACTTCGCACCCCGCTTGCCATAATGAAAGCAAGGATAGAAGCCATGATGGACGGCATAATCGAGGCTGACCATGCCGGGTTGGAATCTCTTCAGGTGGAACTGGACTCGCTGACAAGGCTTATAGGCAGCATGGAAGACCTGACCAAGGCCGAAGCCGGGTTTCTCAAAAAAAGCCCGCCCGAAAAAGTTCCTTTACGGGAGTTCCTTGAGGGCATTGTCGAGGGGATAAGGCCTCTTCTCATGGACAAGGGGTTAAAGCTCGATTTTGCCGCTGGCCGGGAGTTTTCGGTTTTAACGGAGCCTGAGAAGCTCGAAAAGGTCCTCAAAAACATAATCAAGAACGCCGGAAACCATACCGAAACGGGAGGCGTGCTGGTCAGATACGGCATCGAAGAGGAGATGTTCTTTATCGAAGTTGAAGATACCGGAAAAGGAATAGCTCCAAGTGAGATAACCCGGATATTTGAGCGGTTTTACAAAGGGAAGGACTCGAAGGGGTTTGGCCTGGGGCTTGCCATAGCCAGGGAACTGGTTGAGATAATGGGCGGCAGCATCAGCGCGCAAAGCGAGCTTGGCAAGGGCTCTGTTTTCAGGATTGTTCTTCCCCGCGGGCCTCAGGGGCCCCGCGAGCCCCGCGTGAAAGTTCGTTAAGTCTTTCTGCCAGGGCCGAAAGCAGTTTTTTCTCATCACGGCCCTCAAAATCAGCCGGGTAAATCGGTTTTCCGAACCGTAGCTCTATTTTTACCGGCTTTATCATCCTTGCCCCGCGCGGAAGCGCCCTGGAGGCCCCCTCTATCCAGACAGGCACGATAGGCACGCGTTCGGTTAGGGCCATTGCCGCGATCCCCGGTTTTAATTCCATGAGCGCTCCGTCAAAAGACCTGCCGCCCTCCGGAAAAACGCAAAGCGAATAACCCTGCCTGAGGACCATCGCCGAACTCCTGAGCGCGCTTCCAAGCAGGTGCTCCCTGTCCAGGGGTATTACATGGATGACCTTCAGGGTATGGGCGACTACCCCTCTGAAATATCTTTCCCACCCGACAAAAAAGAGCGACCTTACCGTTTGCCTGGGCAGGGCGGCTGTTACAATGAACCCGTCCAGAAAACTTGAGTGGTTCGGGGCCAGAATGAACGGCGGGGCGGGTATGTTTTGCACCCCTTTGCTTTCAAGCCTGAAAACGGCCCTGAAAGATCCCTTCAGCAGACAATAAAGCAGAAAGCTTGCTGTCTTTTCCGCCCGGCTGAAAGAAATTTTTTTTGTTCCGGGGAAAAAGAGCCTCTGTCTTTTATCGGCGGCAGAGATTTTTGTTTCTTTTGTTTTTTTTGTTTTTTCAGCTCCGGATTCAAGCAATGCGGGCTTTTCTCCGGAGAGTAAAAAATCGATTTTTCTAAGGAGTTCTCCCGCCGTTTGCACATCGAGCAGAAAATCATCGGGAATCGCCTGGCCTTCCGGTTTCTCTTGAATGGAAAGCGGGGGGAATTCATCTTCCAGGGCGGTCAGAAGTTCGATCTTTTTAAGCGAGTCCAGGCCGAGGTCAAGCTCCAGGTTATCTTCCGCCCGGACAGGATAATTCTTTTTCCGCCCGGCCGCGCTGTTTAGCGCCCGGGCCACTTTCTGTCCACTGCCATGAAGGAATTCCGGGCCCGTTTCTTTCTTTTCCACGGCGGCCTCTTTGAGCAGTTCGCCCAGCCTGAACCTCCGTATTTTCCCAAGAGGGGTTTTGGGCAGGGGTGTTTTTGAAAGAGAAAAGCCGGTCAGCCGCATGAAAGAAGGCAGCCTCTGGCCGATGCGCATCAGTTCCCAGCCCATCTCCTCCTTAAGGTTCGCAATCCCGTGCTCCCTTGCGTAATCGAATTCGGGCACTATGATCCCTTTTAGAGAGCCAGCTTCCTCATAAACGGCTATTTCTTTAATGAGCGGGCTTTCCATATAGCGCTTCTCCACCTCTTCAGGCGAGATGTTCTTTCCCGAAGAAAGCACGATTATCTCTTTTTTTCTGCCCGTGATATAGAGATACCCTTCGTTATCTATCCTGCCGGTATCGCCGGTATGGAGCCAACCATTCCTGATCGCTCTGGCGGTCTCTTCCGGCTTGTTCCAGTACCCCTGCATGAGCATGGGGCCGCGCAGTAGCACCTCGCCCTCTTCTATCTTCACCTGGGCCCCTTTGACGGGTTTGCCCGCCGACCCCGGTTTCCGCCTGTTTGCCGGATTGAATGTGACGACGGGGGAAGTCTCCGTAAGCCCGTATCCCTCCACAATGCTAAAGCCAAGGGCTTCGAGGGCCCGCATGACCTCAGGGTCCAATCTTGCCCCGCCGGAGCCGATAAGCCTGAGGCCGCCGCCAAGGGCGCTATGGACCTTGCTGAATATTGCTTTGCCCATATTAATTTTCGTCTTTCCCCTGACAGCCCGGCATAATGGCAGAAGCGGAATAAGGGGTTTTAGGATCTTCTTTTTTATGGAGGCGTTCAGGAGTTCGAGCATCTGCGGCACGGCTATGATGATGGTGACCCCGCGTGACTTCGCCACCCTGGCAAGCTCTTTGGATCTCGCGGGCGGAAGCAGGGTCAATGACGCCCCGGACAGGAAAGAGGCCAAAAAGCACATGAGGGGATAGGCATGATAGAAAGGCAGGGGTATAAGTACGTTTTCTTTCTCCCCAACTATTCCGGTTTCAATAATGCCGTAGGCGTCCGAGAGCAGGTTTCGATGCGTGAGGACGACGCCTTTTTGCAGCCCTGTGGTGCCGGAAGTGTAGATAATGACGGCGGGATCGTCCATTTGAGATGAAGGAATTTTTAAAAGTCCCGATTCAGGTTTTTTTGTGATTTTTTCCTTTTCTGTTTCTTTTTCCTCTTCAATGGAGAATTCCGGGCAGTCCAGGTCAATTATTCTTATATCTTCTGTAAAGGCGAAGAGCCCGATTGTCTGCCTGTTTACAAACAGTGCGTCCGGACGGCAATCGGCAAATATCTCCTTCAGGTCTTCTTCAGGTGCGGTCTCGTTTATTGGTACAGCGATGGCCCCCGAAAGTAAAATGCCCGCGAAGGCAATGCACCATTGCGGGCCCGAGGGCAGCAGCAGCCCAACCTTGGTTCCACCTACAGCGTTCGAACGCATCTCATTGTATGAAATGCCGCAACCTTGCAGATATTGGGCAAGGAATTTTGCGCGTTCTATGAATTCTCCATATGAAAGGGTCTTTTCTTCCCAGATGGGTTTTTCAAAACCGGCTTCGTCTTTAAAGTGAGTGGTCTCGTAATTAAAGAGGGGTTTTTTGCTTTGTTTGAACTTCTCCGCGGCTTCGAGAAAACGCAGGGCCAGATTACCGGTATTTTCTGTCATGCAGGATTTCAAGGACTTTTTTATGTATCTCCGGGTTTGCGGAAGCCAGGAGCGATGCGCCTCCATGATGAAGACCGATCTTTTCCGTGTTCAGCTCACCGCCTTCCATATCGGTAAAGACGCCTCCGGCCTCTTTCACCATAAGATATCCGGCGGCATAATCGAAGCTCCTCGAAGCCCCGGGGCTCACGAAAACGCTTACGGCGCCGGAAGCGAGATATGCCAGGTCCAGAGCAATCGAGCCGAAACACCTTGTCCTTCTGGCGGACTCAAGCACCGGCAGAATCTCTTTGTAATGTATGGACGGGATCCTGGCCTCAAAAGCACACAGGGCTATAACGCTGTCTTTCTGACAGCGGACCGGGGGGCCGTTTTGAAAAGCGCCGCGTCCTCTTTCCGCCCAGAACTCATCCCCCGTAACCAGGTTTATCACATACCCAAGCTCAAGGCCTCCGATTTCGCCGTTGCGGGAAACCGCGATAGAGGCGCCCCAAAAAGGCAGCCCGGTTATGGCGTTTTTGCTGCCGTCTATCGGGTCTATGGCAACGGTCAGGGCCTCCCCTGCCCCTTCCAGTTCGACCAGGCCTGCCTCTTCGCTTACGATATGAAGCGGCTCGCCAAGCTTTCTTAAGCCGTCAATTATGATGTCTTCGGCAAGCCTGTCGATGGGAAATGTCCTGTCGCCGCCAGCCCCGCGCTCAAGAGGGGCCTGCCCCTTTGGACGGGAATCTTTTATGGCTTCAAACACGGCCTTACCGATATGCCGCAGGTCATCTGACTTCATAAGGTTTATTTTACGGGAATCCGCGGAAAAAACAAAAAAACCTGACGACGGTGAAGTTTTGAATTTTGCCAATTCTGCCTGGGTATGTTCCGGCTTCAACTTCTTCCCGGACACCGCACCGCCGCGTTTTTGCCATATAGGTAGGTTTCTTTTTGGAGGTAAAAGCATTCCCTGATTG
Source organism: Nitrospirota bacterium (assembly GCA_021819985.1). Classification (GTDB taxonomy): domain Bacteria; phylum Nitrospirota; class Thermodesulfovibrionia; order Thermodesulfovibrionales; family JdFR-88; genus JAKAEG01. The sequence continues at coordinate 10,475 of JAKAEG010000034.1, forward strand.
AGGGACGGCGCGAAGTGCCCCCTTCGAACAATTACTTTTGCAGGATCACTGCGGATAACAGTACACCCTAGAACACGCATTTTTTAAATCTGTTATAATTCCGCCAGTTACAACTGGGGCTCTTCATAATGAACAAAAAGGGACACATCCATCCGCACCGAAACGCAACGCTTAAAAAGTGTCACTTTCTGGACGGACTGATCCCTTTTTCAATTTACGGGAAAACCGTTTCCGCCGGCTCCCGCCTAATTGTTAATGAGTGGCATATTTATGCACTAAAGTGGATTTCCTTACAGCCCAGTTTCCGGGAAACACGGCATAATCCCAAGAGCCGCAGGTATAAGGTTTTATTTCCCTTTGACAAATCCTTGCATACTCCGCGAATAAGAGCCTCTGGAATTTGTCTGTCGAGCATAATATCCCCAGAAACCCCTACCTTGGCATTCGCTTTACTCATGATCCGAACCTCCATCTATGTTTTTTTATGTAAAAACTCAGCGAATCTTTGCAAGTAAGGGCCTCTTTCTCATAATTCCAAAATAAAAAAGCCCCCCTTCGAAAAGGCGGGCTTTTGAAAATAAAACATTCAGCCACTTCGACGGCCCCTCGATCCCCCCAAGGCGGGACAGGTAGCTTTGCGTCACCCGGTTACCCGGGGTTTGCCTTTTCGATGGCTTTGCAATTTTTTAAAATTGCAAACCGTACTCATTATCCACGAGGCAGCTGAGAATGTCAGTGACTGCAAGCACAAACTTCCGTTACAAAAAGCAAGGACACGCCCCTACATAACAGCATGCACCGTTGTTACGCAAATTGAGAAGTCAAAAAAGGGGAGCAATCGTCCACTTTTTCTTCTTTTTCACATCCTCGACTGCAATTTCTAAGTCACGGGCTGGCCCATCACCTCAAGCCACTGCGCAGTATTGTGATAAGCCCGGAAGCGAACAATTTTCCCGTTCTGCACCATGCAGACAAAACATGCAGGGACCTTCCCCCGATTTGACGGCGACATCGTTTGCAAGCTCCTGCAGTATGCTGTTAAGCTCCGCCAGGAGTTGGTCAAGATTGGTTTGGCCAGTAGGGTCGGAAGAGGATATGCCGTTCAGGCTGTTGTTGCCCATGGACTGGAATATCTGACCGAGAACAGCCAGCATCTGGTTAAGGGCGGCGTCCCATCATATCCGGCGCGCCGGTGCTGACGTTGTTGTTTTCGAATGACCCGCCTGAAACATAAAGTATGTAGTAATCGGAAGAATTGTAGCCGGGAATGTTTAAAGAGAAGCTTCCATCCGCGCCGGTCGACCCCGTGCTGCTATTAAATCATGCGGCCACCCACAAATGACCCACAAATCCGGCCCCCTTAAGCCAAACCGAGCTGCGGCCTCTCCCCGGACCTGAACATCTTCAGCGCCGCAAGGACGGCTATCCCGCTCCCAGCAGCAGAATCGTCGGCGGCTCGGGAACGCTCCCGTTATACCTATATTGGCTCCCAAAGAAACAAATGAAAAGAGGGGACAGATATTTTGTCCCCTCTTTCGGTTTAAAACTCAGCAGCCCGGAATTTCAGGGCGCAACACCCCCCATAATCACAAACACGCTGTTGTTTCTGCTGCCTCCTATAGTTGTCGAAGGCTGGGTGTCAACCGTTACCCAGAAGTTGCCGTTTTTGTCCAGAATCAGGTGTACCGCACCATACAGGCCCGGTATGAGCATGCTTGCCGAAGTGCCGGCCACACCGTTTGTCACCGGGAACTTCGTCAGTTGGTAGCCAGCGTACGCGTGGCCTTCGTTTATCATCCATATATCGCCATTCGGAGCGGACACGATAAAACCATTTGTCCAGTTGCCGCCGGTGATGTTTACCGGTGCGCCCGGCGTGCCGTTTGACATGGGGATTTCGGTCAAAGTGGGAGTGCCATAATTTGCACCGGAGTAATCCGTCACCCAGATGTTGCCGGAGGGGTCGGAGGTTATCGCGCCGGCATACGGCGGGATGGTGATGTTTACCGCCGCGCCTGGCGTACCGTTTGAGACCGGTATTTCCGTCACGTAGCCGTAATTATTTGACACCCATCCGTCGGACAGCCAGATGTTGCCGGCAGAGTCGGATGTGATTGCGGCGGGATAGCTACCGGTCCCGCCCGGCACGGTTGCTACCGCTGCCGGCGTGACGGGTGTCCCGCCTGAGACGGGTATCTCCGTTATCGTATTGTTGTTCAGGTTCGAGGCCCAAATGTTGCCGGCGGGATCGGCCGTTATAGGCCCCGGGAAGGTTATGCTGCTGCCGGTTATGTTCACCGGCGTGCCGGGCAAGCCATTCTTCATCGGCACCTCGGTAACCGCGGGCCCCGCCGGAACGTTCGGCGGCCAGATATCGTTTGACAGCCAGATGTTGCCGCTTGAATCCGACGTTATTTTGACTGGATTGAAGGTCGCATAATTGCCGGTCATTTTTATGGACGGCAAGCCAGGGACGCCGTTTGTGACCGGGATTTCGGTCAGATGATTGGTTCCGGAACCTATGTCGTATTCCCAGTCCGCCACCCAGATGTTGCCGGCCGGATCCATAGTCGTCCACATGGCGTAATTCAGGCCGTTGCCGCTTATATTCAGGACGACCAGGCCGTTTGGTACGGCATTCCAGGGGATGGCGTTCGAAGTCGAATATTGGGTTGTATAAGGAGGGGCCGAGGGGATCAGGCCCGTCAAAGCGCCCAAGTTCAGGGAGGGCATGTTCTGGTAGATGTCCGAGATGGCGGCAAGCGTGTTCGTTGGCGCGGTCCCGCCCGAGGGGACGGAATCCGCGTAAAGGTTCGAGCAGGCCTGCGAGCCGGAGGCGGACTCGACGCAGGATGACAATATATCAGCCAGGGCATCCAGATCGTCCGTGCTCAAGACGAACCCGGAAGGCAGGGGCGCAAACTGCCCTGTGCCCGCGTTTACAAGAAAAAGCAGCTCCGCGGTGCGGTTCAGGACGGTTCTGGATGCGTTGCCCGGCAAGTAGTTTGTCGCCGATGAAATAGATCCAGTGGGTACGCCGACGACCGCGACAGCCATTACTGTCGTGAGCTCGTTTATCGTGACAGAGGACGGCTGGGACGCCGCCTGCCCGGCAACCGCCGCAAGAATGATGCCTGAATTCGCTCCGGCCCCAGCGTTTCCGCCCGCCGCCGTCAGAAAGAGGATATTAGAACCCCCCGGGTTGGTGTAGGAGATGTTGAATGTGCCGCTTGAATTTGAAGATGCGCTGCCAAGGACAGACGGGCTTCCGGAAGAGGCTACGGAATACAGTGTCACCGTGGAGCCTGATACAGGTGTGGAAGGGCCGCTATAGACGTGTCCGCTGAGCGTGCTCGATCCGCTGCCGGGACCGCTGGACGGCGTTGCCGATACCTGGGTTGACCCGGCCGATTCGCCGCTGGAATTGACGGCGGTCACCTGGTAATAATAGGTCGTGCCGTTAACAGCCGTCGTGTCCGTGTAGCTGGCGGATGTTGCTCCGGTCTTGATCTTTATCTTCGTCCCCAGCGCGCCGGAAGAAGTCCCCCTGTATACGTTATAGCTTGCGGCGCCAGAGGCGGTCCAGCTCAGGGACACCTGGTTATTGCCGGCCGTGGCGAAGAGACCGGCCGGTATGCCCGGCATCGTCATCAGCGTATGAAGGCCCGTCTGATCATTGCTGCTTAGCATGCCTGAGATTGTTGTCGTGCCTCCGCTTCCCCCGGTTACGGTGAAATTCGCCAGGGAGAAACTTCCAGAGCCCGCATCCGCGGCCTGCAATGCCGCGCTGAAGCTCGTGGGGTTATTGGCGATGTAGTTTGCGAGGTCGGCCATCGCCTGCGCATAACTTTCCCCGCTTACATTATTGGCGATGTCCTGAAGCAGGCCGTTAAGCTCCGCTATGAGCTGGCCAAGACCGGATTGCCCGGTGGGATCGGCGGAGGAAATGCTGCCCGCGCTGTTATTGCCAAGGGCCTGGAACATATTCTCGAGGGCCGCCAGCATCTGCTGGATATCGGCCTGCACCTGCGCCGCGGTCAGATTTTGGTTCAAAACCCCATTGGAAAACAGTTGCTCGCCTATCAAAGTGGTTACGGGGGTTATGAATACCTGGTGCGACCCGCCGGGTGCAAGAAAGCCCACCATGTCCGGCGCGCCGGTGCTGACTTTGTTATTTTCGAATGTCCCGCCTGAAACATAAAGTATGTAGTAATCGGAAGAATTGTAGCCGGGAATGTTTAAAGAGAAGCTTCCATCCGCGCCGGTCGACCCCGTGCCCGCTTTGACAAACCCCGTGGATGTCACCTGGTAGACGGTTATCGATGCATTCGATACCGGACCGTCTATCACCTTGCCGCTTATGGCGGTCGTTCCGCCGCCGCCTCCTCCGCAGCCGGCAAACGCAACCAATAGGATTAGCAACAGCAGCCATATAAATCCCTTTCTCATTGTCTTAAACCCTGCCTTCAT
>JAKAEG010000348.1 GCA_021819985.1 Nitrospirota bacterium
CAATAAGATAAGGGTCATTCAGAGAAGGGCATACGGACTAAGAGATGAAGAATACCTTCGCCTAAAAGTCCTTACTTGCATGCTCAAGGAGATATAAATGACCCACACTCTTACGCGAAGACCCTTATTTTTTTAATCGGCCTGCTCGGCATCGGCAATTTCAACGTCATTTTGATACTCCTCGTCTTTACCATCTGTTACACGATTCTTGTCCTATACAGCGGCTGCACAAAGATATCCAAAATATCGGAAGGCGGCTCGGCAATTGCTGTGCCGCTAATGCTTATCCTGAGCGCCTGGTTCAGCAAGCTCATTTTTTCCGTGCTTTTGAAAAATCTATGAATACCGGAGAATCTGCAATATCGGGATATAAGTTGCCTTCGCGACGGGCAATGAAGCGGGCAATTGGAGCGTTTCTATATTTCGTTTTGCTTTTTATCCTTGCATCCTGTCTTGAGGTGAAAGAAAGGATAAACATCAACAGGGATGGATCAGGGGATGCAAGGATCGAGTTCGCGGTGCAGGACGAATGGGCCGGGCAAGTAGTCCCTGGTCTTAAAAAAGACATCCCAAAGGGATGGCGAATCATTGGCGAGAGAAAAATGGAAGGAAAACATGTCGTAATTTTCGGCAGAGCGTTCAAGAATATCTCTGAGCTGAATGATGAAGAGAGCAGTTATTCATTTTCTTCCGGGAGGAAAAGTGTTTTCCATAAATCTTATTACGTTGAGGTCAGGCAGCGAAGGAGTTCGTCCATGCTTTTCCCTTATGAAATGAGGATACGATTGCCCGGAAGGGTAGAAGATACCAACGGGATAAAAGTCTCATATCATGAGATCAAGTGGAACCTGCAAGGCTTTCGAGAAGGCACGAGGCTTTACGCCAGATCAACTGGCATTTCAATGCCTGCTTTTTTGGAAAACAGGGGCAGGGTGATTTTTTTGCTTGCGGTTGTATTGATAGGGGTTGTGGTATTTCTTGCCCTGAAGATCGCCCCTCATAAGGAGAAACCGGTCCCAGGCATATACTGCACCCAGTGCGGGAGGGAAAACCCGGTTTCAGCAGCTTTCTGCACGAACTGTGGAGAAAGACTTCAATAAAAAAATGAGGCGTCTATGATCTGCGAAAAGTGCAATACAAGCATACCCGATACCGCAAAATTCTGTCCGAAGTGCGGAGCGAAGGTCGAGATGGCAAAGGCGGATGCCATGACAAAGAAATGCCCGTCCTGCGGCGCCGAAAATCCGGTGACTGCGAAGTTCTGCAAAGCAGACGGTTATAACTTCCAGCAAGCCGAAGAAAAACCGGCGGTGGGACCTGTTGAAATTTCCGCCCCGAAAGATGTGATCGTCTGCACGAAATGCGGAGCCCCGAATCCCATAACGGCCAAATTTTGCAGGGCGGACGGGACCCCGTTGAAAGCGGAGACCATGCCTGCCGTGGAGAAGACTGGGATCAAACCGGAGAAAGCCGCCACGCGTAAAATCCGGGAGCCGGTCGCTCCCAGCGTCGAACGGGCGCCTGCCAGGGGGAGGCCGAAAACATGGATATGGCTTGCCGTTGGCGCCGCAATCCTGATAACGGCCGGGGCCGGGGCCTTCCTTTATTTCTCCAGACAGGCCGCGCCCGGCAAGGCCGCCGTTTCTCCGCCGGCACACAAGACGGCCGCACTCCCGAAGAAGCCTGAAAAAATCAAGGAACTACCTGAGGCAAAGCCGGCTCTGCCGGCTCCGAAAATCACGCCCACAATTCCGCCGCCTGAAACAGTCGTCCCGTCCGTTGACGCCGGCAAGCTTGAAAGAGACGTGAACAGGGCATTAAGAAAGAGGGGTTTAAGGGATATCTATGCGCAAGTCGACGCCGGCTTGGTAGCGACACTGGCCGGGTCCGCAAAGAGCAAAAAGGAGAAAGATGCAGCGATTAAGCTGGCACGGTCTTTCAGGGACATAAAAGACGTAAGGGATAACATCCAGGTCCCGGTGGTTGCGCCTCTGCCGCCGCCCCCGCCCGCGCCCGCGCCTCCTCATCCGAATCCATACGAACTTGAAAGCAATATCAACAGGGCATTGAGGGTCGCGGGATTAACCGGCATTTCCGCCGAAGTGGACAATGACCTGAGGGTTACATTAAAAGGCTCCGCGAGCAGCCAGGAAGACAAGGACAAGGCATTTGAGATCGCGAAGTCTTTTAAAGAGACAAAAGGCGTGAGGGACCTGATCTTTGTGGTTGAACACTAAAGGGGGTGCTTATGAGAAGGTTCGTGATAATCATGCTTGTGATTTCCTTTTTAGGCCTTCAGCTTGCCTCATGCGCTTCCATGTCTGGCACAGAGAAAGGGGCAACTACAGGAGCGGTCGCTGGCGGCGTCCTGGGGGCCATTTTTGGCGACACCAAAGGGGCCATACTGGGAGCCTTTGCCGGGGCCATCATCGGAGCGGTAGCCGGCAATTACTACGATAAAAAAATGGCATCGAGGGCTGAAGCCGCAAAAAGGTATCATTACACCGCCAGGGAGGAAAAAATCGAGATAGACGACTCCCTGGTCGTTCCCCAAAAAACGACGCCCGGCTCGAAAGTGGAGGCACGTGTCCAATACACGGTGCTTGCGCCCTCCGAGACGCAAAAGCTTAGAATAACCGAGACAAGAACACTTGTTAGCGGCAAGGAAAGGATACAACTCGCCAAGCGGGAGGTGGTCCGGGCGCAGGGCACATATCTTTCAACGATGAGGTTCACGATGCCAAAAGACATAGCAACGGGCGATTACACCCTGATTACCACGGTTTCCGACGGCAAACAGATACGGACTGCCAAATCGGATTTAAAAATCGCCTCCGTTTCTCCCACAGTCTTCATGCCTCAACCTGTGCAATTTAAAGGCGTCATTATTGAGCCTATCCGGATTTTTGAGCCTTCGCCCACTGATTGCAAGCTGCCATCATGCATCCCAGGCTGTCGGTTACAAGTAAAAGCCGTGAATACGACAGAATCGTAAGCGTTTAGAGAAGTACAGGGGTGGGCATAGCGTCGAACTCGCCACGGTCAAGGTATAGCGGAGTAAGTTGCTTGTAGTCCTCAGGCGTTGTTGCATAGGGCAGTCG
>JAKAEG010000035.1 GCA_021819985.1 Nitrospirota bacterium
GGCAATCAAGGAGTACCTGGAAAATAACAATCAAAATCCAAAGGTGTTTGTATGGACCGCGCCTGCGGAAAAGATTTTGACAAAAATAACTAAATGTAAAGAAGCGTTGGCCGCACTACACTAGGTGCCACTGATATCGTTTATGGTTCTCCGGTATTGCCGGGGGCCATGTTTCTCGTGGCATACCTTGAGAAGATGGACCGTACTATTCCCATCCTTGGAATCCCGGCCTGCGGAATGTATGCCAAAACAACGGTATTTGACCTTATTCTGCCGAGGATCCTTGTTGGTGAGAAGATAGGCAGAAGGGAACTCGCCGAACTCGGGCATGGCGGACTGTGCATGAAATGCGCGGAATGCAGATATCCAGTGTGCCCATTCGGAAAATGTTAGGAATAACCGGTGGCTGACGCTTTTGCAGACAGTTTCAATAGAAAGATCGACTACCTCAGGATTTCCGTGACCGACCGGTGCAACCTCAAATGCATTTATTGCATGCCTGAGGGCGGCGTGCGCCATTTTGAGACCTCCAGTATGCTTACGACAGGTGAAATCATCCGCTTTGTGGCCGCGGCCAGTAGGCACGGGGTCTCCAAAGTCCGGATAACCGGGGGCGAGCCGCTTCTGAGGACTGATATACTGGAACTTGTCAAGTCGATAAAAAGGCTAGGCGCCAGGGATCTCTCCATAACGACAAACGGCTTAATGCTCGCGGAGATGGCCGGCCCCTTGAAGAAGGTCGGCCTCGACCGGGTGAACATCAGCCTGGACACCTTGAAAGCGGACAGGTACAAACTCCTGACCCGGGGCGGCGAGTTTGACCGCGTATGGGAAGCCATACAGGCGGCGGAAGGGTCCGGGCTTTCACCTGTAAAGATCAATGTAGTGCCCATCCGCGGCATGAATGATGATGAAGCAATCGAATTCGCCAGTCTCACGATGGAGAAGGACTGGCATATAAGGTTCATAGAGCTAATGCCAGTTGGCCAGCGCGGCAAATGGAGCGGTGAGACGCGGGTAACGAAGGCAGAACTTATCGAGAAAATATCCAAACTGGGCAAACTGAGCCTTCTTGAGTTTAAGGGCAAGGGGCCCTCAAGGAATTACCGGCTTGAGGGCGCAAAGGGGGTCATAGGCTTCATAAGCCCCATAAGCGAGTGCTTCTGCCAATGGTGCAACAGGCTCCGCTTGACGCCCAATGGAAGGATAAGACCATGCCTCTTCTCCGATGCCGGGATAGACATAATCACCCCCATGCGAAGGGGCGTATCGGACGAGGATTTGGATGAGCTTTTTCGCCGCGCCGTCCGCTTAAAGCCAGCCGGACACCGGCTGAAAGATAACGATTTCTCAAGCCTCTCCTCCATGTCAAAAATAGGAGGATAGTCCAACTTCCGCTAGCCGACGTCCGCTGAGGCAAACCGGTCGCATTTTCATCTTGACATCATATAAAAATTTTTATATATTTAAATTAACAACGAGGAGGGCCGATGTTAAGCTGGCTTGCGTTATATGTGACTCACAGCATCCTGGGGCTCGCGTCCGGATCGCACCTTGCGTACGCCACGGAATTCTATATCTATGACACAATAAAGATTTTTCTTCTGCTCTCTGTAATAATATTCGCTGTTTCCGCGATAGGGAGCTATTTCCCACCTGAGCGCACTAAAAAGATACTTTCACATAAGAAAAAATTTATTGGTAATGTAACAGCCCCCCTGCCTGGAATAGTTACGCCATTTTGCTCCTGCCCCGCCGTGCCCGCTGATAAAAGACGGGATCAGGTGAGGAAATGAGATTAAGGAGGCTTATGCTGAGTCCCATTTGCATCAGTCCCGTGAAAGGCAGGAAACGGGCTTTTCACTTTGTTTTGCCTTTTGTCGCGCTTCTGCTTGCGCTGTCATCCGGTGTAGGTGCAAATGCAGAGGCGGCGCGGCCGCTTAACTATCAGTCTCTGTCGCTCGATGATTGCCTCGCCCTCGCCAGACGGTACAATCCTGTACTTGGCGGAGCCGCTGAAAAGATCCGGGAACTTACGGCGGATTACCGGGCGGCCAAGTCCCAGTTTCTCCCGCAGCTTTCCTTTTTGTCCTATTATGAGAGATTGGAGCCAAACCGTCTGCCCGCGGGAGGCACTACCGCGCCGCCAACGATGGATTTCAACAAGGATGAAACATTTGCTGGCGTTGCGGGCAAGCAGCTTCTCTTTAACGGCGGCCAGACCTATTACAGTACAAAGTCCGCCAAAATAGGCGCGGAGGCCCAGAGGCAGGGGGCCATCAGCACCGGGGACGAAGTTGCCTTTGACGTGACCCAGGCCTTTTATCGCCTCATAGAGGCAAAAGAAAACCTCAAGGTGGCGCAGGACGCCCTGGGACAGCGCAGGGAATTTCTCAACCTCACTGGGGCCTTTTTCAAGGCAGGCAAGGTCACCAAGCTCGATTTTTTCAGGGCCCAATCTCTAGTCTCGGACGCCAGCCAGGCGGAAATCGAGGCGGGAAATGCCCTGATACTGGCCAAGGAAATCCTGGCGAGGACCATGGGCCTGAAAGAGCAGACTAAAGTGGATATCCGGGGCCGGCTTCCTGAGGAATTCTCTCCCGCACCAGGCGTTGACCTGTTGTGGGGGAAGGCGCGCGAAAATAATCCCGAGATAAAACAGTTGAATCTGGAGATAAAGCAGAATGAAGCCCTGGTCAAGGCCGCAAAAAGCGGCTACTACCCGGAGGTGAGCCTGCAGGGCGATATCGGAACGCGCCACCAGGACACGGGCGGCACCAAAGGGGAGTGGCTTGCCGGGGTCTTTATCGAGTTCCCGTTTTTCCAGGGCGGACTAACGAAGGCGCAGGTCGCGGCGTCCGATTCCAGATATTTGCAATCGCTAGATGCGAAGCGTGACAGGCTAAACAGTCTGAAAATAGACCTTACCACGGGATGGCAGGACATGGAAAATTCCAGAAACGGGGTAACTGACACCAGACAGACCGTGGCCACGGATGAGGAGGCGTACGCAAGCGCAAACGCCCTTTATCAAAACGGCAAGGCCATCGGGCTGGATGTGCTCCAGGCGGAGGTGGACCTGACCGCCTCCCGGTTCAACCTCATAAGATACAAGGCGGAGTATGAGATCGCAGTGGCGCGGATAAGACAAATAGTGGGTTCGACTTTTTCCGGGCCGCAAAATCCGTCCCATATAGAGCAAAGGGAAAATATCGGGCAGATTGAAAATGGGGGTCAAAAGTGAAAGCAAAACTTACAGGAAAGAAAATTGCCGGTATTGTTATCATCGTACTAATCGCAATTTTCGCATTTTATAAAATTTTTCTGTACCGGCCGCCGGTAGCCGTGACCGTGGTCAAAAAAACGGAAATCCGGGAGATTGTCCAGGGGCCTGGAACTGTCCAGTCCAGGGTGCCGGTCACAGTGAGCGCAAAGATCACGGGCATCCTGGAAAAACTCTATGCGGACCAGGGAAGCAGGGTGAAGAAAGGCCAGCTTCTGGCCGAGCTTGACTCCGCCGAACTCAGGGCCCGTGAGGCCGCAGCCCGTTTTGCGCAGAGCCAGGCCGAGCGGGATCTGGCCAGCGCGGAAGCGAACCTGGTTAAGTCAGAGGCCAATCTTGAACTGGCCAAAAGCAATTATCAGAGGGATTATGAGGTCTACAAGCCGGGATATATCTCGCCTGCGGCCTTCGATATAACCAAAGCCGCCCTCCATGTGGCCCAAAGCGATGTTGCCGCCAGTGAAGCGGCGGTAAAGGCGTCGAAGGCGGCCGCAAGCCAGGCGGCATCGGATGCCGCCACGGCCCGCGCCATTTTTGAGTATACACGCATCTATGCGCCCATGGATGGAATTATCACCAACCGGACGGCCGAGATAGGAGATACCATCAATCCGGGGACGCCTGTCTTTCAAATGGTCAACTATCAGATATGGGCGGCTTCCTGGATAGACGAAACGAAACTTGGCGGTCTTAAAGCGGGGCAGCAGGCCCTGATAAAACTGCGCTCCGGGCAGGAATATCCTGGCGAGATCGCCCGGCTTGAAAAACAGGCCGATACGGTGACCCGCGAGCTGGAGGTGGACGTGAAATTCGACACCTTGCCAAAACCTCTGACAATCGGCGAGGAGACCGAGGTTTATATAAACACCGGACACCAAACCTCTCTTGCAGTGCCTGTGTCCGCCATAATGGAGCAAAACGGCGCAAAGGGGGTGCTTGTGGTCGAGAAAGGCAGGGCTGTTTTCCGACCGGTTGCCGTCGGGCTCAAGGACGAGCGGCGGGCCGCGATATCGAGTGGGCTCAAGGCAGGCGAGATGGTGATAGTCAACCCCGCAGGGATTAGGCCTGGCAAGAAAATACGCCCGGAAATTGGGACCGGCGCGCCGAAGGGCGGCAGATGAAATGGACCTTGCATTTCAGGACCTGAAACGCCATAAGGGCCGGTTTATCGCCACGATAATCGGCGTGGGGCTGCTCTTTACGATAGTCCTTGCGATGAACGGCCTTTACCGTGGCAATATAGCCGATGGAACAGCCCTGATCCGGTCAACCAACCCAGACCTGTGGGTAGTGCAAAGATACCGGGGCGGCCCTTTCAACGAGCAATCCACCTTGCCCGAATTCTATCATTACAGCGTCGAATCAGTGCCGGGAGTGGAAAAGGCAAGCCCCTTTATCTACTACACCGTTGAGAGGCTCGTACACAGGCAAAGCAGACATTTCAGCATTGTGGGCTACGATGTCTTTGGCGGGCTTGGCGGACCAAAACATATTATTGCGGGAAGGGGAATCGGGCAGGCCCACTATGAAATGGTGGCCCATGTAAAGCTGGGCGTGCAAGTTGGCGACCGGATACCACTGGGGCTCCATACCTATACAGTTGTAGGGCTTACAAATGACGCGGTGGACGGCGACGGCGACCCCATAGTTTACCTTTCACTCCATGACGCGCAGGAAGTGCTTTATCAGCCTGACAACGAAGAGGTGCGCAACGAACGCGCAAGGCTGCTGCAAACCCTCTCAGGGCAAAGCTATCTCTCCCCGGACCAGGCTAAAAAGCTGCTTGGCCCCTTGCAGCCGGACACTCATATCGTAAACGCCATCCTGGTCCAGATGAAACCGGGAGCAAACCGGAAAGAGGCGGCCGGCATGATTGAAAAATGGCTGTATCTGAACGCATACAGTACGAAAGACGAGGTCCAGTTGCTGCTCAAAGGCAGGCTTGCGAGCATATCAAAACAGCTTCTGCTCTTCAGGGTGCTCCTTCTGCTCATTTCCGTCGTGATTATTTCCCTGGTGGTTTACACATTCACCATGGAAAAAATCAGGAGCATCGCGGTCATGAAGCTCATCGGGGCGCCCGACTGGGAAATTATCAGGATGGTGCTGGAGCAGTCCCTGCTCCTTACCGTCAGCGCCTTCCTGATCGGACAGTTTATTATCCATAACACGTACTCCAAATTTCCGAGGACCGTCCTGCTTGTCCCAGGTGATGATCTTGTTACTTTCATAGTGGCCTTAATGGGCGGCGTCCTCGCGAGCATTCTGGGGCTCTGGAACGCGCTTAAAACCCAGCCCGCGACGGCCCTTGGTGAATAAATATGGAAATCCTGAGGATTGAGGGGCTGGCAAAGATTTTCGGTTCCGGGGAACTGGAAGTGCGCGCTCTCGAGGACATTAACCTTTCGGTTTCAAAAGGCGAGCTTGTTGCGCTCCTTGGGCCGTCGGGCTCCGGCAAGACCACGATGCTTTTGTGCATAAGCCTGATCCTTGAGCCTACATCGGGCAAAATCGATTTCGACGGGCAGACGATATTTCAGAAAAACGGCTGGGCGGGGGTTGACATGCGCCGCCTGCGCCGGGAGAAGGTGGGATTCATCTTCCAGTCCCACAACCTTATCCCTTTTCTTACGGCAAGACAGAATGTGCTTCTCCCGCTGAACCTCATAGGCATAAAGGGAGAAAAGGCTGAAAACCGGGCACGGGAGCTTCTTGAATACATGGAGATCGCCCACCGGGCCGACGCCCTTCCAGCCCTGCTTTCAGGCGGCGAGCAGCAGCGCGTGGCCATCGCCCGCGCCCTTGCCAACAACGCCAAGCTGGTGCTGGCCGACGAGCCCACGGCCTCGCTTGACACCGCAAGGGGCACGAAAGTTATGGAAATCCTAAAAAAAATCGCAAGGGAAAACCAGACCGCCGTAATCGTGGTGACCCATGACGTGCGGATGGTCAACGGCTTTGACCATGTTTATCACCTTAAGGACGGCCGCCTCAATTCGCAGGAGACCTGAGAATCAAAATAAACCTGATTTCACTTTTTATTATGAGTTCTGAAAGGCCCCTGAGGCGCTCTTTGCCTTTGAGAGGCCGATAAACTGGAGGAAAGATAAATGGAGGAACTTCTTGGCATATTCAAGGCTTTTTCGGATGAGACGAGGCTGAGGATAATAAAGCTCCTGGAGCATGGGGAGCTGTGCGTTTGCGACCTGGTGGCGGCGCTCGATATGGTGCAGCCGAAGATATCCTTTCACCTGGCCATACTCAGGGAAGCGGGCCTTATCAGGGACAGGAAAGAGAGCAAATGGACGCACTACAGCCTGAACGAATCGGACATATTCAGGCGTATGCTCCTTTACTCTGCAATAGAGAGGATATCTGAGAATTCAGTTGCCAGGGACAAGTCCCGCCTGGAAATGTTCCTCATGCAGAAGGGTGAAACGAAGGCTCAAATAAAAACTAAAAAAGCGCAGTGCTGCGGGAGATGACATGTTTAAGATAATTTTTTTGTGCACGGGCAATACGTGCCGGAGCCAGATGGCCGAGGGGTTTGCGAGAGAGCTTGGCAAGGGAGTTGTGGAGGCATACAGTGCGGGCGTAAACCCGGCGGGTCATGTCCATCCGAAGGCGATATCCGTGATGAAGGAAGCGGGCATCGATATTTCCAGACAGACGTCAAAGGGCATAGACCCGGAACTCCTTATGAAGATGGACATGGTGATAACGCTCTGCGGCAACGCTGAGGCGACCTGCCCCATGACGCCGCCTCCGATAAAAAGGCAACACTGGCCCATAGAGGACCCGGTAAGGGCGACAGGCACGGAGGAAGAGGTGATGAACGAGTTCAGAAAGGCGAGGGATGAGATAAAGTTTAGAATCCAAAATCTTGTAAAGGAGCTTCGCGATGGCGGAGGCAACTAAAAGGCTTTCCTTTCTTGACAGGTTTCTGACTCTGTGGATATTCCTCGCCATGGCGCTCGGGGTGGGGGCCGGGTATTACATTCCATCGATGCCGGCTCTCATAAACAAGTTCCAGGTGGGCACAACGAACATCCCCATTGCCATAGGGCTAATACTTATGATGTATCCGCCGCTTGCCAAGGTGAAGTACGAGGAACTTGGGGACGTCTTTAAAAACAGGCGGGTGCTTGGTCTGTCGCTGGTGCAAAACTGGGTCATCGGCCCTGTTTTAATGTTCCTTCTGGCGATAACCTTCCTGCGCGGCTATCCGGAGTATATGGTAGGGCTCATCATGATCGGTCTTGCACGCTGCATTGCAATGGTCATAGTCTGGAACGACCTTGCCTGCGGAGACCCGGAATATGCCGCGGGGCTTGTCGCTTTTAACTCGGTCTTTCAGGTCGTCTTTTTTTCAGTGTACGCATATGTCTTCATCACGGTGCTTCCGCCATGGCTGGGGCTTAAGGGCGCTGTCGTAAACGTCACGATAGGCCAGATCGCAAAAAGTGTTTTCGTTTACCTCGGTATCCCATTCCTGGCCGGGATGATAACGAGGCTAAGCCTGATAAGGATAAAGAGCCAGGAGTGGTACGGGCGGGAGTTCATCCCGAGGATAAGCCCCGTTACTCTCATATTCCTTCTTTTTACGATTGTCGTCATGTTCTCCCTTAAGGGAAATTACATAGTCAAGCTGCCTCTGGACGTGGTGCGCGTGGCAATTCCGCTCCTTATATATTTTGTGGTCATGTTCCTGGTCTCATTCTATCTTGGAAGGAAAATCGGAGCGGATTACGAAAAAACGGCAACCCTGGCGTTTACCGCGGCAAGCAACAACTTTGAGCTTGCGATAGCGGTGGCCGTAGCGGTGTTCGGGATCAACTCGGGAGCGGCCTTTGCCGCGGTCATCGGCCCGCTGGTGGAGGTGCCTGTCATGATATGGCTTGTCAATGTCGCGGGCCATTTCAAGAAAAAATATTTCACCACATGCGAGATAAAAAGCACGGAACCCGTGTAAAAAAAGGAGGTAATAAAAAAACATGAAAATCGAGATCTATGACCCGCCGATGTGCTGCTCTTCGGGGCTTTGCGGGCCTGCGCTTGACCCTGTGCTTGTGAAGGTGAATGACGCCCTGATGGCGCTTAAAAGGCAGGGCGTCCAGGTGGAGAGATATAACCTGGCCCAGCAGACCAGGGAGTTCATGTCAAACGTGATTGTGGCTGAGCTGCTTCAAAAAAGCGGCAAGAAGATACTGCCGGTCACCCTTGTAAATGGAGAGGTCTTCAGGACGGGCGGGTACCCCGCCTACGAAGAAATGTGCGACGCTCTTGGCATTAAGCCCTCTGCGCTTAATATAGGGCTCCGGATGGGAAACTGAAAATGACCAGATACGTTTTTTTCTCCGGCAAAGGAGGGGTGGGCAAGACGACCATGGCGTCCGCCACGGCAATACATTATGCCATGGAAAGCAAAAAGACCCTGATCGTAACAACAGATCCGGCATCTAACCTTGCCGACGTATTCGAGCAGGAGATTGGGCATAAGATCACGCCGATTAAAGGCATGGATAATCTTCGTGCCATGGAGATAGAGCCCGATGCGGCCACAAGGGAATATAAAGAGCGCATCATTGGGCCGTTCAGGGAGATCATGCCTGAAGATGTGATCGCGTCTCTGGAAGAAAACCTGAGCGGCCCCTGCACGACGGAGATGGCGTCCTTCGACCGCTTCATCGACTTCATGGAGGGCGATGAGTATGATGTTATAGTTTTTGACACTGCTCCCACAGGCCATACAATAAGACTGCTTGAGCTTCCTGTCGACTGGTCAAAACACATAGAGGAGTCCGCAAAGGGCACAGGCCAGACCTGTCTCGGTCCGGTGCAGACTATACAGGATTCAAAAGAGAAATATGACAGGGCAACCGCAGTCCTGAAAGACCCCGAAAGGACGAATTTTATCTTTGTCATGAGGCCCGAAGCTCTCTCTCTATACGAGACCATCAGGGCGTCAAGGGAACTTAAAACCATAGGCATTGATTCAGGCGAAATAGTGATAAACGGCATATTGCCGGAAAATGTCTGCGAGATCGATTTTTTCAGAAAAAAATACGAGTCCCAGCAGAAAGTTATTAATGAAGCAAAGAACGCAATAAAAAAACCGGCGCGGAAAATGCTTTTAAGGGACAACGAAATAAAAGGGATTGGCGCGCTGAAAGACGTGGCAGACGAGTTGTTTGGCGGGAAAAGGACTGCCGGTTTTTCAAAAAGTGAATTGCAGGCCTGCTTCGACCTCGTGATCGATATGCCGGACGTACAAAGGCTGTGGCTTCCTAAAAGAGGAACAAAAGCCCTGTTCTTTACTGGAAAAGGCGGCGTGGGCAAGACCACCATATCCTGCATCGCCTCCGTATATGCATCTCAAAAAGGTTTTAAAACACTCCTGGTAACCACTGATCCTGCGGCCCACATAGGAGAAGTTCTTGACGTAAAGGTGTCAAGCGAGCCGGTTCAAGTCATGGAAAATCTTCATGCCGTCATTGTGGACCAGGAGGCGGCATTCAGGGAATATAAGGAAAAGGTATTAAATGATGCACGCGGGAAATATTCCGATGACATGGTTGCCGCGATGGAGGAGGAGCTGAACTCCCCATGCACGGAAGAGATGGCCGCCTTTGACAAGTTCATCCAGTTCATCGAAGGCAGGGATTATGATGTAGTTGTCTTTGACACCGCGCCAACCGGCCATACCTTGAGGCTTCTCGATCTGCCCTTCGATTACGCAAAGCAGGTCGAAATGATGGTATCCGGAGATGAGTTGAAGGAGGCGGCGCAAAACAGGTTCCGGGAGATCATCAATATCCTTAGAGACAGGGAGAGGACGGTCTTCAACCTTGTCCTCTATCCCGAATCCACACCGATATTGGAATCATACCGTGCCATGCTCGACCTGAAAGATGCCGGAATAGAGACCCGACTTGTTGTGGCAAATATGATCTTGCCGGACGGAGTTGCCGTGAATGATTTCTTCCGGAACAGGCGGGCCATGCAGATGAAACACCTTAAAGAGATCAGGGACAGGTTCCACCTGCCGGTAATGGGTTTCCCGCTTCTCGATGTGGAGCCAAGGGGATTGGACGTCCTGAGGCAGTCGTTGTTGTTAATAGGATAATGAACATATAGGGCTATAGATATGAAAAGGTTCTTAATAGTCTGCAAATGCTGGTGGCATGGATGGTGACAGACGCAGGTCCTGTAAACAGAACTGATATGGCATTGTCTGGGATCCCCTGCGTGCAATATCGTGAAATTTACAAAACGGAGGACTTGCGATGAAAGGAGTCGAGGAATATTTTAATGTTGCGCTGGAATTCCACGGGCACAAGTGCCCCGCCATGCCGATGGGGCTCAGGGCCGGTCTTTCTGCGATGCGCGCCCTTGGCGTGGAGAGGTCAAAGGACAAGGAACTCTTTGTCGAGGCCGAAACGGGCAGGGGGCATGCCGCAGGATGTTTTCTGGACGGCATCATGACAGCCACTGGATGCACTTATGGAAAAGCTAACATCCAGAAGCTTTATTACAGCAAGATGGCTTTCACACTAATCGATACAAAGACGGGGAAGGCAGTAAGGGTTTCGCTTAAGCCGGACTTTTTCGAAAAGGCGCTGAACTCGTCCTTCGTGGGAGAGCGAAAAAAAGGAGTGCCGCCGCAGGACATCCCATCCGAGATAACCGAACCACTTGTAAAAAAGCTATTGGGCTTGCCTGAAAGCGAATTCCTGTATATCAGTGACGTGTTTCAGAGAGACGTTAAGAAGGGTTCTCCTAATTTTAATGTCAGACGTTGCGCGCAATGCGGAGAGGCGGTATTTACCGATAGACTGATCATTGCCGCGGATGGGCGCATGCTCTGCATCCCATGCGCTGAAAAAGAAAAAAGCAAATGAAGACCAATTGGGATGCCATGGGAAAAAGTCCTTTGCAAACCCGGCTCCCGCAAGAAGGAGCAAGACCGGCGCTTACCCTGTCGGCCTTGCTCCTTCAGTTTTTAAAAATCGGCTCTATAGGCTTCGGGGGCGGGATGGCTGTAATTGCCCTTATGGAACGGGACCTGATACTCAAAGGGCGCGCCATGGAAATGGATGAATTTCTGCACGGCATCGGGCTTGGGCAGGTGCTTGGCCCGTTTGCCGTGAACACGGCCCTTTTTATCGGGAACCGGTTATACGGCCCCTTGGGCGGGCTCGCGTGCGCTTTCGCCTTCATGGCACCTTCGGTCCTCATCGTGATCCTGCTTGCCTGGCTTTACTTCAGCTTTCATGCCGTTCCGGAGCGCCATCGGGGGACTGGTGCCCATCGTTATTGCTTTAATACTCAGCGCGGCGTGGTCTATGGGCCGGAAAGCCGTGCGCTCCCTGCCATCGGTGTTCATGGCTGCCATCGCCCTTACGCTCTCCCTGTTAAAGGTCAACGCAGTCTATATCCTTATCGGGGCGGGCCTGACAGGTCTGATCGCGGGAACGCGGATACTTGGTAAAGGTAAAGGAGATATCCGGAAACCTGCACCGCAGGATAAAAATTCGAAAATGCCCGGTGCCGGATTATCAACGGCAGCAGGTCTCGCCTTGCCTCCTGTTTCTGCTGGAGCCGCCGTAACAGGGACACCCCTGGTTTCTATAGCTGGAGTGTTTCTCAAAATCGGCTTTGTTTTTTTCGGCGGAGGTTTCGTGCTTGTGCCGATTCTTCAGCAGAAACTTGAGGCTTTGGGATGGCTCACTCCGAAGGAGTTCATAGATGGGGTCGCGATCAGCAATCTTACGCCTGGCCCTATCGCCGTCCTGGCGACATTTGCCGGGTTCCGTCTGCATGGTGTCACGGGAGCATTGGCGGCCACTCTCGCGCTCTTCACGCCGACTCTGATACTGATGACGTTCCTATCGCAAGGGTATTCCCGGTTCAAGGAAGGGGCGCGTGTCCAGAATTTTCTTAGCGGCATTACGCCGGCGGTGGTTGGAATGGTGGTGAGCGCGGCCGTGCTCCTGGCGCCCGGGACTCTTCACGGCGCCGCTGCCTGGGGTCTCATGGCGATTGCTCTTGTGCTGCTTGCACGCTTTCAATGGCATCCGGCCGTGGTTCTTGCAATCGGGGCAGTACTTGGCACTGTCGGCGTAGTCAGATAATAAATATTTGCAAAAGGAGCCAGGCGCGCGGTTAGTCACTTGATCTGTATGAGAGAGAGTACGCCTCCGCTACGCCGGGATTCCAAAATGTGTTTGTTACAAACGATATAAAACAGTTCTCAAAAATTGAAACTGCCGCGGATTTCTGGACGGACTGTTGCTCGTCCCCAAATTCTAGAAAGAAGCCATTTTTTTTACCCGCAGCCCTCTCGTATAAGGATATATCGAGTAGGTGGAGTATCATAGGCTTCGGCACTCACTTAAATGCCCCCTTTGTGCTCAGATAAAGTACCCCCTTTCATACACAGCATCTTACGCATAATAGAATGAGAAACACAGGAGTGCTTGTGGATTGGCCAATCAGGCATGAGCGGGCATGCTTGTAGGTGAGTGCGTTTGCCCGGTTTTCTGGTTCGTCAAGCCTGGGGTTGAGTGGCGTAGGCGATTTGTTTTTTCCTCAGGCTGCTACAGTTTTTCAGATTAAAGACGGTGCAGTTTTCGGTAATCCTGTCCAGAAGAGCCGACGTGAGATGGGCATTCTGCAGGAAGGTGTTCCATTCGTCAAAGCCAATTTGCGTAGTGAGCAGGGTGGTGCATTTGCGATGGCGTTTTTTAAGGACATCAAACAGTAGGCCGGCCACTTCCTTATCGACCGGGTCATACCCCCACTCATCGATTAGCAGGATGGGGTAGTTTTAGAAGCGTTTAATGACTCTCGATTCGGTATGATCACCCTTGGAGCGCAGGAGCAATTCCAGGAGTTTACGGAAATCAATGAAATAGCCGCGATAGCCCTGGTTTATGGCATGGATCAGAAAAGCCGTGGCCAGGCCGGTCTTGCCGCAGCCCGTGGGGCCGATAAAGATCAGTTCCTGCCTTTCGGTGAGATAACGTGAGGAGTCATAGAGTTCGACCACGAATTTCTTCTTGAGCTTGGGCTGCCTCTCAAAGGGGAAGGTCTGCATGACCAGGAGTTCAGGGATGCCGGCCTTTTTGATGCGGACCAGCCGGGCTGTTTCCTGTTGCAGGTTATATTCCTGCGCCAGGATGCTGCCCAGGAAGCCGTTATAGGAGAGTTTCTGTTTCAGGGCCGAGGCGCAGAGCTGGTCCCAGTTTTGCGCCAGGTGTTTCAAGCCCAGCGCCTGTGCCTGTTTTTTCAATTCTTCATTCATCGGGATCCTCCTGATCTATATCCGGTTGGCAGTAAAGCCAATCGGGCAGAGCATTTTCATGGGAAAACCTGCCGGCCTGAAACGTTTCCCGTTGTTCATAATCCTGGGTCAAAGCGGTTGTTTCCCCCAGGTCCGGATATCCGGTCCGCAGCAGTTGCCGGGAGATGCGCTGCAACGCTTCCATCGAGGAAACTTTGTAGCGCAGCGCCCGGGAAAGCGTGGCGAGCAACAACTCTTTCGACATTTTCCGGGATAAGTTATAGAGGTCTCGAATGAATCTGGCTTTTTGGTGCACGTCCCCGGAGGCTTTAATGAAATCCAGATATTCGCCGCAAAGCGGATCAATGGTCCGCAGTAGTTTTTCTTCTTCCTGGCTGTTTTGTTTGAATTGCCGGGGCACGTAGGGATTCAGGACAGCCCCATCGGGTGCGAAGCGTTGGTTTTTCGTGCCATAGGCCGGCAACGGATAGCAAAGCGTGCCGCACAGGGATGACAACCCATGGGGAAAGATTTTTATCTCCCGCGGATATTGCAAAAGGCCCACTTTGCCGCCGGGGCGCAACTCAGGCGTATCCGGCACCCAATAATAATTGCCGTCAAAGGCGAGATAGCCATGGGCATCCAGAACCCTTTGATGTGGCTGATACGGCGGCTGCAGAGCATCGGGCAGTTTGAGCAGGTCGGCCTTTTCGCTCTCAAAAAGCTCACCGGGGATAAGCCTGGTTTTGGCCTGAGGCCTTTGGGCAAAGCGCTCCGACCATGCCAACGCCTGCTGGTTCATGTCTTCAAGGCTGCTGAACGTTCGGCCGGGCAGAAAGTTGGTCTCCACAGTCCAGAAACTCCGCTCGCAGCCGGCCTTGCGGTTGGCATGCCCTTTTTCATGGGCCGCCCAGGTAAAGCCGTAGGGCTTGGCAAAGGAAACCATTTCGGGATGAAAAACCGCGTCTTTGCCGGTGCCGTGCAGCACCGCCAGGTTGGTGTTGTCGATGATGCAGGTTTTGGCGGAATATCCCCACCGGATCAGGGCCTCATGGAAGAAGCATTTCATGCGCCACC
>JAKAEG010000036.1 GCA_021819985.1 Nitrospirota bacterium
TCTTTTGGGCCTGCCCGTTTCCTGTAATGTTTCCATTATTCAGAAACTTCCTAATCACCTCGCATGTGCCAAGGCCTTCTTCCGGGTCGGCATTGAGGTCTCCCATGATCACAAACGGCGCATCGTTTTTGAGCGCCGGCACACCTGGCGCGTCCTGTCCGCTTATATACCTTTCGAGAAAACGGAGCTGGTCGGCATTCCTTCTTAGATTCATGTAATTGCGCAGAGGCACTGTCGGGTGCAGAAGCAGAAAATGCACCACCGTTCCGTTTATATCCACCGGAATATCCAAAAAGGCGGTGCTCCATAACGGGAAATCTTCCGGGCATCCCATTTCCCCGCAATAATTCAGAGGCATTGCCCCCCAAGGCACATCCTTGTAATTTTTAATGGCTTCAAAATCCATTCTGAACTTGCTTAAACAGGCGATGCCGTACTGCCCTTTGAAGCTTCCGTATCCCTTGTAATCGAAAGGTTGCGGCAACCCGGTCCGCACACCGGAGTTTGTTTCCCCTATATAGGAAAAAGGGTAATCGACCGGGGCCTCCCCTTTTTTGAGAAAGTTTTCGATAAAGGCGCGCGGGGCCGCGGTATCCGCTTGCATCTCGTTTATGGAAAGCACGTCCGGCGAAAACCTCTTGATAATTTTTGCGGCTACCATGACCTGGGGGTGCTCCGGATTCCGGAGTTTTTCCATCGTCAGGTCTCTTATATTGAACTGGCCGAATCTTAAAATAGCCATATCTTTTAAACGTATCAAAAAAAGGGCGGCGTGTCATATTCTATGCAGCCGGAATTTGTGTTAAACTCAAACTTAATCAATTAATTGTGCAACTGGAGGGGCTATGAACACGGGCGGGCAAAGGGATTTCAATAAGGAAGCAGCCCAGTGGGACCAGAACCCTGGGCGGGTCAAGCTGGCCCAGGACGTGGCCCAGGCGGTCATCAGGGAGGCCCTGCCAACAAGGGAAATGGACGCGCTCGATTTCGGCTGCGGCACCGGCCTGGTCACGCTGGCCCTCCAGCCTCACGTGAAAACAATTACCGCCGTGGACAGCTCGCGCGGGATGCTGGACGTACTTGAAGAAAAAATAAAGACCCAAAACTTACAAAACGTGTACCCCCGTTTTGCCGATTTTGAAAAAGGAGACAAGATCGAGGGCAAAAAATTCCACCTGCTGGTAAGCAGCATGACCATGCACCACGTTGCCGGTACGGAGGGGCTGCTGGGTATGTGGTACGATCTGCTTTTGCCCGGAGGAATTGTTTGCGCCGCGGACTTAGACACGGAGGACGGCTCGTTTCACGGCGACAACACAGGCGTATTTCACTTCGGCTTTGACCGCAACGGACTTAAGGAAGCGATGCGCAAGACCGGTTTCAGCGATCTTAAAGATATCACGGCCTCCACCATGAACAGAGAGGTGGAAGGCGGGAAACGCGATTTCACCATCTTTCTGATCACCGGGAAAAAATAACGAAAGGTTTCACCTGAAATGGAAATGGAAAACCTTACCACATAGCAGCTCAAATCCCAACTCGAACGCCTGAAAGAAGAGCTTTGCGATATGGAGGATGTGCACAATTTTACTTTCCAGAAGACGCAAGTCCATATAAGCGCGGAAAAGGTCAGCAATATGCAGGCGGAATTCGATGAGGAGTGCCGGGAGTTCAGGCAGAAGATAGCCCAGATAGAGAAGGAGCTTTCAAAAAGGGGCGCTCTTTAAATTGCGCGCTGTTTCAGCCTGTTAAATTGAAATCTGACGGCTATTCCGGGGGGCTGGCCGCGGGTTTCTTCTGCCCCAGTCCAAGTCTGTTTCTCGCCGACTGATAATCGCCAAAAATATTATTCAGCCTGAAGAACATTTTCTCGTACACTATCCCAAGGTACTCATGAAGACAGTCCCTGGAACTACTCAGTCCTTCGGGCAGGTAATCCTTCCAGTGATATTTCGATCTCACTATCCTGTAACCGGCTGGATATGGGGTCGCCTGCATGTCTTCATGCGTGAAGCACAGTAGGGCCCGCTTCATATGGTAAGCGGAAGTGACTAGCAGTGGGGCCGCGAAATCATGCTCATCGTATATCTTTTTCACATATTTGGCGTTTTCCAGCGTGTCCCGGCTTTTGTCCTCCACTATTATTTCATTTAAGGGGACGCCAAGGCCGGCCAGGTATTGCGCGTCTATCGGCGCTTCCTTTTGCTCCCAGGGATGGACAGCCCCGCCGGACACTATTATGGGGATATGCAGGTCCCGGTAGAGGCTGGCCGCGGCTATGATCCTCTCACAGGTATCACCCGTAGGCACATTGCCGTTCAGTCCGCCGCCAAGAAGTATTATTACGTCACCCGCCGGATGCGGGGGGACTCTCAACCCTTCCTCAAGGCCTTTCAGCAGCCTGTTCGAAACAGGGCTGATGGAAAGCGCCCAGATCAGAAGACCGGTCCCTATGTTCAGAAGCCCCGCCCGGAACGATTTCCTGAAAAAGAAAAAACCGGAGCAAATGAGGATGAGGACGAATAATCCCGGCGGCAGCAGGAAAGGAGAGATGGCTTTTTTTAAGATAAACACCCGGGCGCTCCCTCTACTTTGATTTTGTTAAACGAAATAGATTATAGCAGAACCCTGTATGATCGGGATTAGCGCCGCCATTGCTGGCGGCTTTTAAATTACTCGAAATGTTTTAAATGCAACAGGAGACGGCCGCTGGCTTTATAAATTGTCCAGCATGTGCCCCAGTTTCTTTTTCTTGGTCTGCAGATAGAGCACGTTTTTTTCGTGCGGCTTCATCTGGATGGGCACTCTTTCCACCGCGCGCAGCCCGTAGCCTTCCAGCCCGATGATCTTTTTGGGGTTGTTCGTTATCAGGCGCATGTCCTTCACACCAAGGTCCACGAGTATCTGGGCGCCTATCCCGTAGTCCCTCAGGTCCGCCTTGAAGCCAAGCTTCAGGTTGGCCTCAACCGTGTCCAGCCCTTTTTCCTGGAGTTCATATGCCTGCAATTTGCTCGCGAGCCCGATACCCCGCCCTTCCTGGCGCATGTAGAGTATGATCCCCTTGCCTTCCTTTTCTATCATCTTCATTGCCGCCTGGAGCTGCCAGCCGCAGTCGCACCTTCTTGAGCCGAACACGTCTCCGGTGAGGCACTCTGAATGCACGCGGACCAACACCTTGTCTCCGGGTTTGATATCGCCTTTCACCAGGGCCAAATGAGTGTTCTGGTCTACCATGTTGTTGTAGGCTATCGCCCTGAACTCCCCGAAATCGGTGGGCAGGGCCACGTTTGCCACCCTGGTGACGAACCTTTCGTTGCGCATGCGGTAATTTATCAGGTCCTTTATGGTCACAAGCTTAAGGCCGTGCTTTTTTGAGAATTGGGTAAGTTCGGGCACTCTGGCCATAGTCCCGTCCTCGCTCATCACCTCGCAAATGACGCCCGCCGGATAAAGCCCCGCAAGCCGGGCAAGGTCCACGGAACCCTCCGTCTGCCCCGCGCGCTGCAGCACGCCGCCCGGCTTCGCCTTGAGCGGAAATACGTGCCCCGGCCTGGCCAGGTCATCGGGCTTGGACTTCGGGTCTATCGCCGTTTTTATGGTTACCGCCCTGTCATGGGCCGAGATACCGGTGGTGACACCTTTTTTTGCCTCAATGGATACGGTAAATGCGGTCCCGAAAGAAGATGTATTGACGTCCGCCATCATCGGAAGCTGTAAGTATTCCACCCTTTCGGGTATAAGCGTAAGGCAGATAAGCCCTCTGCCGTGCTTGGCCATGAAGTTCACGTCCGCCGCCGTCACCTCGGAGGCCGCCATGCAGAGGTCCCCCTCGTTTTCCCTGTCCTCGTCGTCTACAAGGACTACCATCTTTCCTTCAGCTATGTCTTTGACAGCGTCTTCTATTGAATCGAAGCCGGGCTTTTCCACTCCGCCTTTTCCTTTACCTTTCCTGTCCATTTTCAAAAGTAATTTCTTTCCCTTTTTTAAGAAATAAAACCCGAATCACGCAGGGACTCCATGGTAAGCCCGCCTCTGCGGGACCCCGGCCCACCTTGGGCCCCTGACCCACCCTTGCGGGCCCCCCCTGCCTGTCCGTAGCCCATCTTCCCAAGGAATTTCGCGACGTATTTGCCTATTATATCCGCTTCAAGGTTTACCGGCGCGGACGGCTCCTTGAACCCTATGGTCGTATTTGCAGCGGTATGCGGTATTATGACCACGGTAAAAGCGTCCTCCAACAGGTCTACGACGGTCAGGCTTATGCCGTCCACCGTCACGGAGCCTTTCTGTACCAGCAGATCAACAAATCCGGCAGGCGCCTTGATCTCCACCTTCCAGGCATCGCCTGTTTTGGTTTTCGAGCGGATGTGGCCGACCACATCAACGTGCCCGCTCACAATATGCCCACCGAGAGGGTCCTGCGCCGTCAACGCGGGCTCCAGGTTCACCCTGTCTCCAGGCCGCAATCCTCCAAGACTCGTGCTGCGAACTGTTTCAGGAGAGATATCGAAATCCATGGTTTGGCCGTCGATGGCCGTGACCGTCAGGCATACGCCGTTTATCGAAACGCTTCCGCCAAGCGCGATCCCCTTCGAAACCGATGGCGCGCTTACGGAAAGTTTTTTGGCGCCTGAAGAAGACATTTTCAACGAGGCCACCGTCCCCAGTTCCCTGACAAGACCGGTGAACATCAGTTGCCTGTCTCCGCGTTCACATCAAAGGCAAAATTCAACTGCTTCTGATAACGGCCGAAAAGATCCACTGTTTCGCTCCAGTTGGCCTGCGCATCAAAATGAGATCCATCGGGCTGCACGGACACGTTTGCCGGGTCCAGCGGGACACCATCCTCCGCCGCCTTTTCCACGATCTTAGCCTTGACCTCATCCGCGCTGTTAATCGGGAATTTTACTATATCGGCGGCATCCGATTTCAGCCTGTAATACCTGAAATACGGCAAACCGTATTGCGCGCCCGCGTAGACGGCCGCAAAAAAAATCCCGAACCAGAAGAGTCCTTTAATCCAGCCTGACACTCTGGATGGCCTCTCCAGTACGCCCTAACCTGGGCTTCATGCCATCTCCGTCCCATGACCAGTAAATGACGAACGCCTCGCCCTTTATGTTCTTCATGGGAACAAATCCCCAATAACGGCTGTCATAGCTTTCATCCCGGTTGTCGCCCATTACAAAGTACTCTCCAGGCGGGACCGCGACCGGACCGAAATTGTCCCTCGGGTCGATAGCAGCCGGTTTCAGATCCGGGTCCGTATGCTCCGTAAAGAAATCAGCGGTGCGCTTGCCGTTTACGTAAATCGCCTTGTTCTTTTCAACTATGATGTCCCCTGGAACGCCGATAACCCTTTTTATAAAATCCCTGGATGGGTCCCTGGGATACTCGAACACTATCACGTCTCCCCCCCGGGGATTTCTGACCTTAAAGACCCTCGTTTTCGAAAAAGGGATCTCCGTGCCATAGATGAATTTGTTCACAAGGATATGGTCCCCTATAAGGAGCGTGGGTTCCATCGAGCCCGAAGGTATCTTGAAGGCCTGCACTACGTAAGTCCGTATCACCAGCGCAAGTATCAGTGCCGTGACTATGGCCTCGGCATATTCCCATATTATCCGTTTTACGCTTTTTGAATTTTCCGGATTTTTTGTATTTTTTGTTTTCATGCTTTTGCTCATCGGTTTTATTGAGGTCTTTACTTCTTTTTTATCTTTTAAGGCAACTTCTAATAATAAACTATTTGTCTTCCACTTGTAAAACCACCAGGAAGGCCTCCTGGGGCAACTCTACCCTCCCCACCTGCTTCATCTTCTTTTTGCCTTCTTTCTGCTTTTCGAGGAGTTTGCGTTTTCTGCTTATGTCGCCGCCGTAGCATTTGGCGGTAACGTCCTTCCTCAGCGGCCGGACCGTCTCCCGGGCGATGACCTTGCTGCCGATGGCCGCCTGTATCGCGACCTCAAACATATGCCTTGGGATGACCCCCCTTAATTTTTCGACCACCTGCCGGGCGAGAAAATATGATTTTTCCTTTGGGACTATAAGGGCAAGTGCATCCACAGGCTCGCTGTTCAGAAGGATGTCCACCCGGACAAGGTCCGCATCCCTGTAACCCAGGAACTCGTAATCGAGAGAGGCATACCCTTTGGTCATCGATTTCAGCTTGTCGAAGAAATCCCAGAGGATCTCGTTCATCGGAAGCTCATATGTGAGCATGACCCTGTCCTTGCCTATGTAATTGAAATCCTTCTGTACCCCGCGCCTTGCGCGGCACAGGTCGAAAACCGCGCCCAGGTACGCCTCAGGCACGAAGATAACGGCCTTTACGTACGGCTCCTGTACGTGCTTTTCCGAATTGTCCCATTTGGCGGGACTGTCTATAAGGGTCTTTTCATTACCTTCATCATCGACCGCCCTGTATATGACAGTAGGCGTGGTGCTTATGAGGGTGAGGCCGAATTCGCGCTCAAGGCGCTCTTTGATAATTTCCAAATGGAGAAGCCCCAGGAACCCGCACCTGAACCCGAAGCCCAGCGCCTGGGAGCTTTCAGGCTCATACGTGAAGGAGGCGTCATTCAGTTTAAGCTTTTCAAGGGCGGCCTTAAGCGACGCGTACTGGTGGTGCTCGGTCGGATATAACCCGCAGTAGACCATGGGCCTGGCTTCGCGATATCCGGGCAGGCTCTCTGAAGCCGGGTTCTCCGCGCCGGTAATGGTGTCTCCCACACGGGTGTCGGCAACGTTCTTTATGCCTGCGATAATATATCCCACCTCGCCCGCGCCAAGCCTGGACTTAGGCAGTATCTTTGGAGTAAAGACGCCGACCTCGCCAACCTCATAATCCTTGTCCGCGCCCATAAGCCTTATTTTCATCCCCGCTTGGGCGGTCCCTTCAAAGACCCTGACCAGCGCAATGACCCCCCGGTAGGCATCGAACCATGAATCGAATATGAGCGCTTTGAGCGGGGCGCTGTCGTCGCCCTTGGGCGGAGGTATTTTTTTTACGATCGCCTCCAGTATGTCAGCTATGCCGGTGCCGGCCTTGGCGCTTGCCAGTATCGGGTTTGTTGCGTCTATGGGGATGGTTTCTTCGAGCTGCGCGATGACCCTTTCCGGGTCGGAGGAAGGCAGGTCTATCTTGTTTATGACGGGCACTATCTCCAAGTCGTTCTCTATGGCAAGATAGGCATTTGCGATGGTCTGGGCCTCCACTCCCTGCGTTGCGTCTATTATGAGCAGGGCGCCCTCGCACGACGCAAGGCTCCTTGAAACTTCGTAAGAGAAATCCACATGGCCCGGCGTGTCTATCAGGTTGAGCGTATACTCCTGCCCATCCTGAGCTTTGTACAGAAGCCTTACCGCGTGGGCTTTTATGGTGATGCCCCGCTCCCTTTCAAGATCCATGGAATCCAGCACCTGCGCCATCATCTCCCTCTGGGAAAGCGCGCCGGTAAACTCAAGAAGCCTGTCGGCTATGGTTGACTTGCCATGGTCTATATGGGCCACTATGGAGAAATTTCTAATATTTTTGGGCATCTAAGTATTATAGAAAAACTTTGGACCTTTTTGGAAAGGTAGAAGGCGCAGCAAGCAGCGCCCCTACGTATGATTCAGCGGTATGCCGTCGTAGTATGAAGGGGCGTACCTTGGTGCGCCCGCCGTTTTGCAGCAAATTTTCTCGTTTGGCCGCGATAGTGAAACTTTTTTCGACCCAACACTCTATCAGCCCAGGGGGGGATTGAAGACCAGGCTTGCGGCCCCTACGATGCCGGCCTCGTCTCCGAGGGAAGCGGGTAAAATGCTTACCTTCTGGAAAAGGCTTTTGAAAGCCCTTTTGGAAGCCTCTTTTATCGCCTCGTCCACATAGATGTTCCAGGAACCAATAAGACCGCCCGCCAGAATAATGGCATCGGGGCTTATGATATTTATTATGTTTGAGATACCTACGCCAAGGTACCGGCCTGCTTCCTTCAGCACCTCCCTGGAAAGGCTGTCGCCCTCCTCGAAGGCGGCTTTGTATACGTCTTCAGGGGTTATGCGGTAGATCTTGCCCTGGCAGCACTCTCTGAGGATGCTGTCAGCCCCGCCCTCGAGCGCCTCCGTAACGGCTGCGATTATGGCGCGGGCCGATGAAAACAGTTCAAGGCATCCATTGTTTCCGCAGAAGCATTTCTTGCCATCGGCCACTATGCTCATATGACCCACTTCGGCCGCCATCTTCAGGAGCTTGCCGCCGTATATTATCCCGCCGCCTATGCCGGTGCCCAGGGTCATAAGCACAAAATTTTTGAAATTGCTTCCCGCGCCCGCGCATGCCTCGCCCAGGGCGGCCGCATTCGCATCGTTTTCCACATACACCGGGACCGGATAATGGAACTCATTAAAGGAAAACCCTGTAAGCGGAGGTATGTTCGGGGATATGGTGATCCTCTTTTCCTCGCGGTCAAGCACCCCGGCAACGCCAATGCCGATGCCCTCCACCTCCGGGGACATAAGCTGGTCTATCGCATTTTTCAGAAGCTGGATGACATCGCCCCCGGCAAGACCCGTAGAGGGTTCCTTTATCTTTTTCACGACCTCGCCGTCGCGTGTAATAATGGCCGCGCGGAGATTCGTTCCCCCGAGGTCGACACCTATAGCGTATGGTTTGGACATCTTTTCTTTTTCTGTTTCTGTTTTTTTTGCGCGCTCAGACAAACGCGGAAGATGTGTCATTTTAACACAGTGGGAAACGGGTGTAAAGATAACCGGCTATAGAAATATCATTTCTGCAAAAGCCGGAGACAGCTTTACAACCAGGGTGAAAAGCTTCCGGCAGGCCCATCTTGTGGTAACCTTTTTTGTGGACATGGAACAAACCGGGTGGGAGGAACTGGGTCTTTTAAGGGAAGAGGTCAGGCGGCTGAGAAGCATGCTTTCGCTCTGCACTCCCACCCTTGCCGCTCTGCTTAAAAGGAAAGGTTATGAGATATATAAAACAGGCCAGGCCGATGACCTCCTGATACCTGCTGACGAAAATCTGACCGCCCGCTGGTACGATGCAATGAAACGGTATTCATTCAGGCTCTTCCTGAGGGACGTAATAAAACAGCAGGAGGGTTTTACCATCAAAGGGATAACCCGTTACGCAACGGCGGACGTCACAGGCGAATATACACAGTTTCTCCTTGAAACCGGGATGGCCATGGAGATGGACAACGGGTTTTACCGCCTTGAAAAACAGGGAATAAAAAACTTCGGGGCCACGCTGGAATGGTTTACGGCCCAAGTGCTTGTTCGCGAATTCCAGGCCCAGGCCGAATGGGGGGTCAAGCTCAAAAGAAAGGCCAGATACAGGTCCGTCCGGGGAGTTGGCGGAGATTACGATGTACTAGCCAGAGCCGACGGGCTGCTTTTATATATGGAGGTGAAATCCTCCCCCCCGAAACAGATATATCAAAACGAGATAAAGGCCTTCCTGGAAAGGGCCGCCAGCCTCGATCCGGACGTCTCCATCTTTTATATGGATACCGAACTCAGGATGAAGGACAAGATAGTTCCCATGTTCGAGGAGGCCCTGCCGTCTTCAGGCTCAAAAAAACCAAAAAAACGCCCTGCGAGGCTTTACAAAGAGCTTTTCAGTATTGGCAGCAACATGTTCATAATAAACGCGAAGGGTTCGGTGGCCATGAATATCGAAAGGGTCCTCGGCCATTATTTCAGCAGCCACCGTCCCCCCCCGCGCATCGCATAATAGTATTTACCGTTTTCTCCCTTGTTCGTCATGCCCGAGGACCTTTAGCGGGCATCCATTTCAACTTGGCCCGTCTTTATCAAAATAAAATCGGGCGCTAAAGGCGTGCGGGAATGACGACATAGGATATTCAGACTACTTTGAGAGGATTAATAAAACAGTTTTTTGTTTTTTCTAAACGAACCGGGATTTTACGCGTCCGGCGTAATCGTTGATCCCCTCTTTTGCGTCGTCAATAGCGGTCAGTATCTTCCTCCTCGTTTTCTCCCCGGAGCGGGGTGCAAACAATAAAGCCATACCGGCGCCGATAAGGCCGCCCAGCGCAAAGGAAATCATAATACCGCCAGCATTCTTCGAGTTCATATGGTCCTCCTTGATTTTAAGAGATTTCCTGGAGAAAAGTATCTGCGAGAGCGTCTTCCGGGGAAACGAGATCACCCGCTCTTATGCTTTTGATTATATCACCAGAAGCAAGCCTCTTGAAGAGCTGTTTTCTGCGGACCGGCGGAATTTTTCCTTTCAGCGCCTTTGCCCTGATACGGGACAGTCCCTTCAGATAGCCTGAAAATTCTTTTCCGTAAAATTTTTCAAGCTCAAGTCTTATGGCCCTGCTCATTGCGGGGCTCGCTCCGGATGTGCTGACTGCCAGCACGAGAGGCCCCCTCCTGGCCACTGAAGGCACTATAAAGCTCGACTTGCCTTCTCCTGAGGCCACATTAACAGGCAGGCCCAACCCATGCGCCATTTTAGCTATCTTTTCATTTTCAGCCGGACGGTCCGTAGCGGCAAATACGAGAAAGGCGCCTTTCAACTCCCGTTTTCCGCATCCGCCTGGGAAGTGCCTGATAAGACCTTTTTTCTTCAGTATGGAAAGTGAGAGTGTAAGAGCGGGGCTATAGACCCATACCACCGCGCCTGCCTTCAGGAGCGCGCCTATTTTTCTTTGCGCGACCTTTCCGCCTCCGGCTATGACGCATTTTCTACCCTTCAGGTCAAGGAAAGCAGGGTAAAGGGGGGACATTTTGATTTTAGAGGCGGCCGGATACTTTTTCTTTTTTGGCCTTGGCCGCATACATGCTGTCCGGCCATTTTTTTTCAAGCTGCCCTATGTAAAGAACGGCCTTGCCGGTTTCGCCCAGGGCCTGGCAGGAAGAGGCCGCGTCATAAAGCACCTCAGGCATCGAGACGAAATCGGGGTAATCCTCCACGATCCCTTCAAACCGGCCCAAAGCGCCGCGCCAGGCCTTCTTCTTGTAATAGAATTTACCCACCATGAACTCGTAACTGGCCATTATATACCGGCACCTGCTTATGTGCAGTTCGACCGAGTCCTTGTAAGGGTTCCTGGGATAGAGCGCCTTGAGGTTCCGGAATTCTTCCAGGGCTTTTTTGGCCGCGCCATATCCCCTGTCGTATCCCTGTATCTGGCTGAAATAGATCATCGCTATCCGGTACTGGGCATAAGGGGCATAGGTGTGGTCCGGATACGTTTCCAGAAATTTGCGGTATGCGTCTATTGCTGAATCCGGTTCGCCCTGCTTGTCATAGCAGTCCGCGACCCTGAGCGCCGCAAGGGGGGCGACATTGCCGGAAACGTCTTTCACCTTTATGGCGTTAAAAAGCGTTATTGCCTTGTCGTAGTCCTTTTTATCGAAAAGGGCGTTCGCCTGATTAAAAGAGTCCTGCGCGTTGAACTGCGTGCCGCTCTTCACTAACTGTTTTTTTGCGCAAGCGGACAAGACCATAAAAACCATGAAGACCGGTAAAGCATACGAAAGGATTTTTCTCATAGGTTTATTAAAGCCCAGAAAAAAGCAAAGAGTCAAGTTTTCCCCTCTATTTGGTGACAAAAATCACTAAAAACCGGGGTGTTTCAAATTCAACTTTAAACCAAAATATTAATTAACTTTTTGAAACCGTGAAAAACATTAACAATTGTTGACTTTTAACTTTATTTCTGTAAACATATGCACATGTTTTTTGGGAGTAAGACATCGTTCGGTCTTGATATCGGCTCCAGCTATATTAAGGCGGTCCAGCTTAAAGAGAAGAAGGGCGGCTACGAGCTGGAGCTGTTCGATATGATCCCTTTGCCTCCGGAGCTTATAGTGGACGGCTCCATCATAGATTCCATCCGCCTGGTCGAGGCCTTGAGGCAGCTCGTAAAAAAAGCCCGTATAAAGACCAAGAATGCCACAATAGGCATAGCGGGGCATGCCTCCGTAATAATAAGACGCATATCCCTGCCCGAGATGACCGAAGAGGAACTCCAGGAATCGATAAAATTCGAAGCCGAGCAATACGTCCCGTTCGATATAGAGGATGTCAGCGTGGATTTCCAGATACTTGGCCCAAAAGAGGAGCCGGGACAGATGGATGTGATGCTTGTGGCGGTGAAGAAGGACATTATCAATGAATATGTCTCAGTCGTAAAGGAGGCCGGGCTCATCCCTGCCGCCGTTGACGTAAACGCCTTCGCTTTAAGCAACATGCATGAGATGAATTATGAGATAGAAGCGGGCAGGAACGTGGCACTGGTGAACATAGGGGCCCGCACCATCAATCTGAACGTGGTCAAAAACGGGATATCCGTTTTCACCAGGGACAGCTCCATCGGCGCAAACGCGGTAACCGAGGCGCTGCAGAAGCAATTTCACCTCCCTTATGAAAATGCGGAGAGGCTTCAGCGCGGAGAAGAGGTCGAAGGGGCCGGCACCGAGGGCGCTTTCGAAGTGATGCTCACGGCATATGAGGAGATCATTACGGAAATATCGCGATCTCTTGAATATTTCCAGACCACAACCTTTCACGAAGAGACAAACAGGGTAATACTTTCCGGCGGCGGGGCGCTGCTCAGGGATATACCCAAGGCCCTGGCGAAGAAAACCGGGCTTGAGGTCAGCCTCGCGGAGCCCTTCAGGAACATCTCGATACCAAAGAGGTTCGACAGGGCGGTACTGGAGGAGACCGGTCCTATTGCCGCGGTGGCAGTAGGCCTTGCAATGAGAAGGCCCGACGACAGATGATTAGAATAAACCTGCTGCCGCAAAAAAGAAGGAAAAGGGGCAAAAAGACCCCTCCCTTCATACTGGCCAGCCTGGCCCTGCTCCTTGTTGCCGTCATGATCACCTTTTATTTCGATTATTTCCTGAAGGGAAAGCTTTCCTCCCTGGCCGCGCAGAAGGCAGACAACCAAAGGAAGATAGAGATGCTTCAGTCGAAGATCACGGAAGTCCAGAACTTCGAGAAATTAAACGATACATTCAGCAAAAGAAAACAGATAATCGAGCAGCTCAGGGAAAATCAGGCGCTCCCGGTAAAGATACTGGATGAGATAAGCGCAAGGCTTACCGCAGGGGTCTGGCTCGAACAACTGAGTATAGTCCCGGCGCCGCAGGCGGCCCCCGCCAAAGGGCCACATGCGAAGACCCAAGCCGGGGGCATCGCCGATACTATCCAGATGAGCGGGTTTGGTTATACTAACGACGACATCGTGGAATTCGTGCAAAACCTTAAGGATTCCTCTCTTTTTACCGGTATATACCTGTTGGGGACATCGAAAAGTTCAAACGCAGGGGTAGAGGTCTACACCTTCAGCCTGACATTGAAAGTGAAGTCAAATGGCTAAAATAAACCTGGAATCCCTTGGGAAACCTGCCCGGGCCGCCATCATTGTGGCGCCGGCGGTCATTTATGCGGTCATATTTACGATGCTTCTTATCGCCCCCAAGAATACGCAAATAAAGGCCCGGATGGCGGACATATCAACCCAGGAAAACGATATAGCCCAGACCCAGGGAATGGCATCCAAACTTGGTGTGCTCAAGGAAGAAAACGACAGGCTCAGGGCCAGGCTCCAGGAATTAAGCGAGCAGCTCCCTGAGGAAAATGAGGTCTCGCAGCTTCTGGCCCAGGTTTCTGACGCCGGAATGCGCTCCGGTCTTCAGATAATCTCCTGGAAACCAGGCCCAAGGACCCTTCACCCGAGCAAAATAGTTTATGTGGTGCCCGTAAGCGTCACAGTCACCGGCAGTTACCACAGGCTGGGCAACTTCTTCAGCGCCCTGACCAGGCTGAAACGGATCGTGAACATCACGAACATTTCAATGAGCGGGCCGCGGCCAAGCGGAAATGAGGCCATACTGAACATAAGTTTCACGGCCCTCACATTTACCGCCGCCGGACCCGGAGGGCTGTCCAAAAAATAAAAAATGCCTATGTCAAAAAAAATAAAAATGCTTTTTGTTCTTTTTGCCCCGTCATTGATCACGGCAGCCGCCATTTGCTGTCCTTCGTGGGCGGCATCAGCCCCCGTACAGCAGACCGCCGCCGGGCAGAAAACAGCGGTAACTCAGGGGCAGGCGCAAAAGCCTGAAGACGAGACATACAATTACCAGTCGGGCGGCAGGAGGGACCCTTTTCTTTCCCTTGTTTACAGCGCCCAGCAGGCGGAAAAGAAAAAGCGCGCCGTGGGCCGCCCTCCGCTTGAACAGTATGAGGTATCGGAGTTCCAACTGGAAGCGATCGTAACCGGCAAGGGGCTTCCTTCCTACGCTCTCGTAAAGCTGCCAAACGGAAAGGATTATGTCCTAAAAGAAGGCGAAACGGCCGGCGTCAATGAGGGGAAAGTAATCCAGATCGCCCCGGACCACATAGTGGTGCGTGAGACCACGACCGATCTCAGAGGCAAGCGCGCCTCTCACAACATTATATTGAAGCTCCGCAAGCAGGAGGGATAAAGATGAGATCCGTAAAACTGAAGAACGCAATCCTACTTTTTTTCATACCGGCAATGTTTTTCCTTGCCCTTGCGCCCTTTCCCGCAGAGTTTTGTT
>JAKAEG010000349.1 GCA_021819985.1 Nitrospirota bacterium
GGTCACCGACCGCGGGGTAGCACCGCAATGCCTTATTATCTCGATGCATTTGGCAAGGGTCTGCCCTGTGCTTGGCGGCTCATCCACGATAATGACGTGGGCGCCCGATAATTTTTTAATCCGCGCCTTTTCCCATGGATGCAGAAATTCCTTAGGCCTGATCGTCATGCGCGATATACTGCTGAATCCCTCCTTTAACAGGTGAGCATGGACCAGCGGAGCGCCAAAAGAGCCCGCCGTACGCAAACCGAGTATTACATGGGGATGTGAAACATCCCGGCATTTTGCTGCATACTTTCTGGCCAGGGCCAAAAAATCATGGTGTGTAAGGTCCTGGGAACGGAATGCGGCCGGGATCCTCGTTCTCATATCCCTGAGGCCTGCGGGAAACGGGTAATGTAAAAGGGGCACAAGTTCCTCTTTGAACTTCGCCCGCTCCAGTGGGCCGGGGAACCGGTTTTGTACCAGGGGACCACAAATGGAAAGGAGCCACTCCGACCATAATCCTCTCCATATGCGTATCCCGCGTCGTGTAAAACTGCCCTCCGTACGGGCAAAAGCCATGGCATCCCGGAACCAGCCAACTGGAATTCCCATAAATGGGAAATGGTGTGTCATTTTTGATAATCCAGGCACGCCTTTTACCATAAAATCGTCCGCGATATCAGCCGCGGCGCTGGAAAGCATATACAGATTTATATTCCACTCGTGCCTGCACCATCCCGGCTCCGAAGAGATGTCCTCCTCGACCAGGGCCCTCAGGCGCTCTGTTATTTGTCTAAAGGACAAGAAAGGCTGCAGCGCCCACCGGTATTTTTCGTAAAAGGTTTTTTCTTCTTCAGGCAGCATTACTTATTTCCTAACTCCGATTACCTTGGCCGGGACTCCGGCTGCCACAGAATACACGGGGATATCCCTGGTTACGACCGCTCCGGCGCCTATTATGCTGCCCTTTCCTATCGTGATCCCGGGCAATATAGACGCATTCGCTCCAATCCAGACATCGTCTGCGATGGAAACCTTTGCCAGATACAGATGCTGGTCCTTTATGCATAGTCCGCGTTTCCTGTACTCATGTCCGCGCGAGGTGATCACCACTCCCGGCGCGATGAGGACCTTGTTGCCTATTTCTATCCCACCGCCTCCCAGTAGTACTGCGTTGTAGCCGATATAGCATTCATTTCCGATCGTGATCCCTCCTTCAGCTCCGCATGCGACATACCTGCCACAGTCACAGACGGCGCCCTCATCCATCAGGACGTTCATTCCAACCCTTAAATGCGACAGGCGGTATATCCTGACCCCTCTTCGTATCACCAGATTCTTTGCGCACCGAAGATAAAAAATTCTCAGACTCTTTTGTGCGGCGAATACCGGCGCAAAAAGTAAATTAAAGAATGACCTGAACAATTTAATTCCGCCCTGGTATTTTTTTCATTCCGGACTTGCAAACACCTTCAGTAATTTTCTGAAAACCATGTGCGCCCCGTGTGAAAGGCGGCCAGCCAAATCGCCTTTTCTGATCTCGATCAAATAATTTTGACGGTATTTTTTTGTCCAGAAAAATTTATATTCCTCAGAGCCCCTGAGGAAATCGAACTCGGAGCACCCGTCTTCAAAAGCCTTTTCAATAAGCAGCGACAGCAATACCGTACCTGCGCTCGCTTTCTCTCCTTCGACTGATATACCCGCCTGATAATAGCTGTATTTTCCATTGTGCTTTATGCAGTAATAGGACGCAATCGGGACAGACCCTCTATAAAGAAATGCCAGCACGATCTTGCCGGTATGGAATAAGGAATGGATAAATCCCCTGTGGAAATTGTATCTCTTGCTCCCTTCGTAATTCGATTTTATGCCTTTTCGCAAGGCCCTTTCCATATGAAGGATGAATAACTGCCTGATTTGTCCGTCGAGATCCAGAGCATCCTTCACGATCTCAAATCTTGCGTAGGCGGCCCCGGATCCTTTATTTTCGAACAGCGCCCTCCTTTTACGCATTAAGGTCTGCCTTGTTTTTGCCGAAAAAGATTTTAAATAGCCTTCAAAATCCTTCTCAAGCGGCAGATATGGGCACAGAGAATCGGAATCGGCGGTGCGCGAGACGGGAAGATCCAAAAAACCGTTCTGGCGCAGGTAATTGTTAATTATTGAGTCCTCCTTCACCCCGTCCAGGACAATCATGTCCCATTGCTTTCCGCGTTCCTTTACATATTTGAACAGCGCCTTTAGAAATGAATCGGCATGTTCAATATCCGATATGAAGTCGATATGATCTGGACAGGCCCCTACAGATGCGCAGAACCGGAGAATATTCTTTTCTAAAAAGCCCCCTGGCTTGCTCCTGTCGATAAACAGGGGAGCTATTCCCACCAGACGGCCTTCCAGGTTCCTGCCAATCAGGATAAAGAGAACTTTGCTATGGTCCTTGAAGGATTGCCACCAGGAGTAAACCCATTCCCATAAAAGAAAAAATTCATTGGTTACGCTCTTTTCAAGAAGCGAGTTCCACTCATCCCTCATTCCCCGGAAAGTGTCTTCCGAGATGCGTTCTATGGAAATATTTTCCACCTGTGCTAATGGGCCTCGGATCCCAGGATTTGTTATCATTTCAAATTTATTGAGCATATTGACCGGACAACAATACGCGTTCAAAAATGTGCTCATAATTTTCGATCATCTTCCCGATGGAAAACAGTTCCTGGGCCCGCCGCCTTCCATTTAAACCAAACCGTAGGGCCATGGCCCTGTCGCAAAGCACCAGCTTGATGGCTTCGGCCAGTGCCCCGGCGTCCCCTGCCGGAACAAGCAAACCAGTTTCTCCATGGACGACAGCCTCGCCATTGCCCCCTGCGTCCGTCACCACCACCGGTTTCGATGCTGCCATGTATTCGAGGACCACATTGGGAAACCCCTCGCTTAAAGAGGCGACCACGCCCAAATCGAATAGAGATATCAGGTCTGCCACATCGCTTCTCATACCGAGAAAATGAACTTTTTCTGATACGCCAAGTTCCCGGGCAAGCGACTCCAGGGTGGCCCTTGAACAGCCCGGTTCACCCAGGTCCTTCCCGGCGATT
>JAKAEG010000037.1:0-10674 GCA_021819985.1 Nitrospirota bacterium
TGATAGGCGATAAAAATGTATTATTCAAAAAATAAAATCCAATCCGATAAAGAATACTATTCAATGATTTTTACAGCGTCAGAAGATGGTCAAATCGAACTTCATAGTCAAACTATGTGGGTTGGATGGTTTGACGAGGCTCATAGGGTAGAGCTTCGTCAAATCTCACTTGTTAAACCTGATCGGATGGCGGAGTACTGGATAGAATTCGGAATGCCTTTTTGTGTAGTCAACGATGTTGGTGATTTCCCAAAATGGTATGTCTCGGGAGGGCATGCCCTTGTCGCGAAAGAGGTTGCTACTCGCCTATTTCCATCCAGTTTAGAGCCGTCCGCTCCTGTTAGAATGGGCAGTAATGGATTCAGTGACGTTAGCATTTTGCCGCAATCCATTTTCAAGAAGGCCCCTACGCCCAAAAAAAGAATGGATATTATAAAAAGAGATAAGTTCAGATGTAAGATATGTGGTAGAAGACCTGACGAAAACGTAGATATCGAACTTAATGTCCATCATATTCGTCCCTTCGGACAAGGGGGCTTTACGCATGAAGAAAATCTAATTACTTTATGTGACACTTGTCATAAAGGGCTCGTCCCACATTATGAATGGGCACTCTATGATTTATTGAATAACGATCTCGGGTCAGATGTTAAGCTTTTAGAGAAACAAAAATATTTCCTAGGGGTAAAACGATACAGACAAATCCGAATGAAATCTGCTGATTAATTTGCGGAGTTAAGAGTAATGAGCCTTGCCCTGCGGCAGCGGGAAAAAGTACAAGCAGTGCTGCGGAATGAACTGAGGATTATATTAGCGGATTGCTTCGAACGCTGTTACGTCTTCCCCTGGATTATCTCAATCGTCTTATCGACCACTTGGGCAAGCTTCCCGGTCTTGATGCTTCCGACAGTGTAAAGGATGATATGGCTGTCAGCCGTGAAAATTCGGTTCGGCCTTATATTACTCGGCTGTTTCAGGCCCCGCGTTCAAAGTCGCTTTCTTCAAGGGCGATGGAATAGCTGTCCCGGACGGTCTTGCTTGTTATCTGGCAGAGGATGACATCATCGCCTTCAAGTGTTGCAATGACCAGGGCAGGGCGGCGTTTGGCCTGGGTCAGATCGGAGAAGGGGAAGGGAACAACAACGACATCGCCCCTTACAAACCCTGCCAAGCCTCATCCTCTTGGGGCAGGAGCCAGTCTTTCCTTAAAGACGATTCGCTGGCGATGGCGGCATCAAGCTTTTCCCTTAGTATCTTTGATTTCAGGAAGTGGACGAAATCCAGGACCTCATCCAGATACGGCTCCGGAACCTGCTCGATCTCGCTTATCAAAATCTCTTTCTTGCTCATGTCCGTCTCACCAATGGTTTATTCTATCAGGAAACGACCTCGATTGCGGAAGCCCCAGGCTCCGCCCCCCATCTTATGGCCTGAAGCGTTCCACGCGGAGTCCTTCTATGGATTTAAAATGC
Source organism: Nitrospirota bacterium (assembly GCA_021819985.1). Lineage (GTDB taxonomy): Bacteria > Nitrospirota > Thermodesulfovibrionia > Thermodesulfovibrionales > JdFR-88 > JAKAEG01. The sequence continues at coordinate 1,473 of JAKAEG010000037.1, forward strand.
GCGTAATTGGCGGTGGCGAGCGTAGCCTTATGCGATATGGCGGAAGCAGCTATAAGAGCATCGACTGTCCTTAAGCCGTCAGACAGGGCATGGCGCTCCAGGAGTGATGCGGCCCTTTCAAAAATCTTTTCATCCGGACAGACGATTTTGGAAAAATTGAGACGCGTGAACTCCTTTATGTTCTTCATCTCTCTTTTATTCAGGCATCCTTGGATCAGCTCCATTACGCAAAGAGCAATGGTCGTCCTCTGCTTAAAGGGAATCCCGGCCATGAAATCCTCAGCGTCCTGATTCCCGCGGAAATACCAGATAAGGACGTCAGTGTCGATGATTACCGTGGAAACCTCTCCTTTCTCCGTTTAGCGAGCCATCCGGAGATGTCTTTCAGGTCCTCCCGGTCTTTCCATTGGCCGAATCCCACTGGGCTGAATTCCTTTCCGAAATCCTCACGAATGGGTTTCAGTACGGCTATCGATTTGCCGCGTTTCGTAATAATGACCTCATCGCCTTTGATCACCTGTTCAAGGATCGCCGCGGCCCTGGTCCTCAATTCCTTTGCGGTAGCAGTCTTCATTGTTCCACCTCTTTTGTATATTTTAAAGTATACACTTCGAATTCAGGTGAAATCAAATTGAGGGATTGCGGGCTAATCCCAATCCCAGAGGCCTTTACCCTCATATTTCGATCTTCAGACTTCAAAATCCATGTTCAGAAAATCGGCCGGTTTAAGTATGAGAGTGCCCAAGACCTTTTTGTGATAAAAATTATTGAAGTCCTTCTTATTGCCGGTCACAAACACGTTCGTCTTGTGATAGACCGCCGTTGAAAGAATAATCCGGTCATTCAGGGGAAGATTGTGAATGTCTGCATGTTTAAGATCGGCGGCGACATCCACCAATACCTTTGATTGGCGGATCAATAAGTTAAGGTCCTGTTCCGCTTCGGGCTTCTTTCTCCTGATATTGAAAAGGGCCTCTTTGCAAACCAGATCGGAGAGATACACCTTGAGCTTGCCAAGCGCCTGGATTTCATATATCAAGTATGACCGTGACCGCTCTTTGCCTGTATAAGCAATCGAAAAAACCACATTGCTGTCAAGGAAGACTTTTATCTGCCCTTCCATTTAGCAAGGATGTCCTTTCCTTCCCCCTCTTTCAGCCGGTCCGCCTTTGAGATACTTTTTACAAAATCCTCGGAAAACTCCCGAACCATGACGGTCACAGCCGGCTTGATCATTATGCCGTCATCTCTGAGTTCGAATACGACAGGTGACTTTGACTTGATGCCAAACCGGTCTCTTAGCTTCTTGGGGATCGTCACCTGTCCTCTCTCACCGACTATTACAGTCTCCATTCCATTTCACCTGCCTTCCCAAAGATGATCTTATTATACATATTAACTGAAAATATGTAAATAGACACGGACTTGAGGCAATCAAATCACTGGTAGAATGCTACTTGAGCGTCCGCCCCTCTGCCAATGACGACAGTGATCTTTATTGTGACGTAAACAGCCTTGATCTAAAAGCAACCGGCTCCTTTATGGGTATGGCTGCTTGCCTCCCGTTTACTTCATTGCTTAAGGAGCGCGCGCGCAGTTTTTTTGGGATTCATACCTGTGCCGGTTTTCTTCTAAGCTGCTGGCGGCTACGGCCAAAACGAATCCAACCCTCCTTTTAATTGAATTGAAAATCGGTTATTTCATATGTTCCTTGACAGTTAATAAATAAAAACATAATATTATTCACAAATAAAATTCAGGGAGGTATGTGTTGATGGCTGATTTTATAGATATGATAAAAAAGCAGAGCGAAAAGCGGATAGCGGATGTCCGCGAACTGACCGGCAAGCTTTCAGAGCAGCTCAAGCACCTTATTAAAATGATCCCCGAAGAAACCAGAAACAAAAGCATAGAGACCTTTCTCAACGACATAAGAAAAGGCGTCCTCGGGGAAAAGACCGTTACCCGTCGCGCCGCAAGGAAGGGCAGAAAGCCATACGCCAGGCGCGGCAGAAAGCCGGGCAAGGCGGCAAGCGAGGGCGCAGCGGTGAGCGCGGGCAGGGCGGCAGGCCGTGTAAAGACTGCGGTCAAAAGAGGCAGAAGGAAAAAAGAGACCGTCACGGCAGAAAACGGACAGAAATCGGAATAAATTAAGGCCCTTAAATTAACTCCGTATTTTTAAAATCCGGGGAACGGTTTTTTTCTTTTTTTTATTCCCCGGATTTTACGTTGAATTCTGTTTTAAAAATCAAAAAATTAAAAAAGCAAAAAAGTTGTTTTCAATAGAAAGACGTCTTTTTCCGGCGGATTTTAGAAATATTTTCCCTTTTTGAAAATGCGGCGTCCTTTTTGAATCTGTTATAATCCCCTGAGACCTCAAGTGAGATTTTTCCCTTGTTGAATAAAAAATCCATTGCCCCGAAAAAATCCAGGGGTATTTTGAAACAATGGGAGCTTTTAAATTAAAGGCGCTCCCAAAAAAGGACATTTAAAAAATGAAAGAAACCCATATTTCGATAATCGCAAAAGAACTTGAAATAAAACCTGCACAGGTAATTGCCACGGCCTCTCTGTTTCATGACGGGGCGACTGTGCCTTTCATAGCAAGATACAGAAAAGAGGCAACCGGGAGCCTCGACGAAGTGGCTGTCGCCGCTATCAGAGACAGGCTCGAACAGCTTGAGGACCTGGACAAGAGGCGCGATGCCATCTTGAAATCGCTTGAAGAACGTGGGCTGCTTTCGGATGAGCTGAAAATGAAGATTGAACAGGCCCAATCTGTTACGGTCCTTGAAGACATATACCTGCCTTTCCGGCCGAAACGCCGTACAAGGGCCACAATTGCTAAGGAAAAAGGGCTTGAGCCCCTTGCTGCGCTTGTGTTCGCGCAGGAAGAAATGGACCTTGAAAATGCCGCGGCCTCGTTTGTGGATGCGGACAAAGGCGTTTCTTCCGTGGAGGAAGCGCTCTCGGGCGCACGGGACATAATTGCCGAATGGGTGAGTGAGGACCAAAACGGCAGAGAAAGGCTGCGGGAGCTTTACTGGGCCAAAGGAGTCATCCGCTCGAAGATAATTCGCGGGAAAGAGGAAGAAGGGACCAAGTACAAGGACTATTATGAATGGGAGGAGCCCGTTTCAAAGGCCCCGGCGCACAGGGTCCTGGCGATACGCCGGGGAGAAAGCGAAGGGGTCCTGATACACCGCGTTTTGCCGCCTGAAGAAGAAGCGCTCGCATTACTGGAATCGATATTTGTAAAGGGAGGCGGCGCGGTCTCCGAACAGGTAAAAATGGCTGTCCATGACAGCTATAAAAGGCTCCTAGGGTCATCCATAGAAGGGGAGGTCCGCCTGGCGGTCAAGAAGCGCGCGGATGAGGAAGCGATACGGGTCTTTGTCGAAAACCTGAGGCAACTCCTGCTTGCGCCGCCTTTGGGCAGAAAAACGCTCCTCGCGATCGACCCCGGCTTCAGGACGGGCTGCAAGGTCGTATGCCTGGACAGGCAGGGTAAACTGCTCCATAATGAAACCATCTTCCCCCATTTTAATGAGAAGGGGGCTTCGGAGGCCGGGGCGAAGCTGAAAGCTCTCTGTGAGAGTTTCAGCATTGAGGCGATTGCGATAGGCAACGGGACCGCCGGAAGGGAGACGGAGTCTTTCGTCAAGGGAATGGGTCTTCCCGGCAAGATAAATATTGTCATGGTGAACGAAAGCGGGGCTTCAATTTATTCGGCTTCCGAAACGGCGCGGGAGGAATTCCCTGAACATGACGTAACCGTGCGGGGCTCGGTCTCGATAGGCCGCAGGCTGATGGACCCGCTTGCCGAACTGGTTAAGATAGACGCGAAATCGATAGGGGTCGGCCAATATCAGCACGATGTGGACCAGACCTCGCTGAAAAAAAGCCTTGATGACGTCGTGATGAGCTGCGTTAACGGCGTCGGGGTGGAGGTCAACACCGCAAGCAAACAGCTGCTGACATATGTTTCGGGGCTGGGGCCGCAGCTTGCAAGATCGATAGTGGATTACAGGAATGAGCACGGCCCCTTCGTGTCTCGCGAGGAGTTGAAAAAAGTGCCCCGCCTGGGGCCAAAGGCGTTTGAGCAGGCTGCCGGATTTCTCCGCATCCAGGACGGGGAAAACCCTTTGGACAGAAGCGCTGTGCACCCGGAAAGTTATAGCATAGTTTACAAAATGGCCCAGGACATCGGCTGCGGCCCGGCCGAACTTATGCGGGAAGCGGAGTTGAGAAGGAAGATCGACCTTGCGAATTATGCCGCCGGCAACGTGGGCATGCCTACCCTGAATGACATAATGGCCGAACTTGCCCGCCCGGGACGCGACCCGCGGCAGCAATTCGAGGCCTTTGAATTCGACAGCGGCATAAATAAGATAGAAGACGTCCAGCCCGGAATGAGGCTGCCGGGCATTGTCACGAATATCACCGCATTTGGGGTTTTCGTTGATATAGGCGTGCACCAGGACGGGCTTGTCCATATAAGCGAACTGGCAGACAGGTTCGTAAAAGACCCCTCCCGGATAGTAAAGGTCCACCAGAAGGTCACAGTGACCGTTCTGGATGTGGACATTCAGAGGAAACGCATTTCCTTATCGATGAAAAGCGCCGGGCAGCCTAAGACAGACGCAAAACAGAAGATTAATGATAAAGAAAAAGCCCCCGCAATTGAAAAAAAGCCAGCCCGGCCCGAAAAGGAAAAAAGGCCCGCCCGTTTCTCCAATAACCCTTTTTACGAAGCTTTCAAAAAGAAATAAGATTTTTTTTCACATAAAGAAGGGCCCGTGGCAAGCCCAGGGCCCTGTTAAAAAAATTGACCCCTCTCTTTTAAAAGCCGGGAATTATTCTTTGGCTGGGAATTTGATGACAAACCCGGCGCCATTCTTTTTGTCAACATCGATACTCCCATTCAATTCTTTTTTGGTCAGGCTGTTGACCAGTCTGAGTCCGAGAGATTTGGTTGCCTTGATGTCGAAATCCCGCGGTAAACCCGGACCGTCATCACTGTATGTTAGTTCGATCATCCCGTCAGCGTTGCGCATAGTGATATTTATCCTGCCCTTGCCTTCCGGAAAGGCGTATTTCAGGGAATTGGTGATGAGTTCGTTTATTATCAATCCGCACGGTACAGCCAGGTCCATCGGGAGGTCGATATCATGGACCTCCGAAACCAGCGCCAGGTTATCTTTTAAAACAGGATAACCGCTCATTATGTTTTTTAAAAGGTCCTCGACATAATTTTCCATATTCACATTTACAAGGTCCCCGGATTTATATAATTGTTCATGTACCAGGGCCATGGCCTTAAATCTGTTTTGAATATCCGCACACATGGACTTGATCAATTCGTTTTCATCGATCCTGGAGCATTGAAGGGAAACAAGACTGGAGGCTACCTGTAAATTGTTTTTTGTCCTGTGGTACAGCTCTTTGAGCAGGATCTCTTTTTCTTCGAGAGCCGACCTCAACTTGTTCCTTTCCCGCTTGAACAAGCTGATCAGGAAAGTGATCAAAATGGAAGCAATAAAGAAGGCGACCAAACGCTCGGTGTCTTTAATGTCCTTCATTGCGGTGATTTTGAAAGAATTTATGGGTTCAAGGAGAAAGTACCAGATGCCCGTTCCAACAATGATAATGAGAATGACCCCGGCGTCGGTCCCTAAGATAAAGGTAAGCAGGGCTATGGCAACCATCGGGATGGAGAAAAAAACAATGCCGAAATAACGGAAAAGATATTTGTCAGCTACCAGCAGCAGAACTCCAAAAATAACCGCCAGGCCCCAGCGCAGGATAAAGGAAGACTTTGACCGGAACGGGACAAACGGGCGCAGTCTGCTTCTTTTTTGCATGATATATATTTTATATCATGTTGCAGGAAAGATTTTTTTGTTCAACGAGGGATGGCGTCCTCAATTTTTCACAGGATTTCACCTTGTTTTAATATGTTAAAATCTTTCATTGTGAGGGGCCGGGATATCGAAACAACGATGCTTGAGGTGTTGAGGAAGGATTTCGGTTTTCAATCGTTCCGTCCCAACCAGGAAGGCATTATGAGAGGCATTCTGGACGGGCGCGATGTCTTTACCGTAATGCCCACAGGCGGTGGGAAATCGCTCTGCTATCAGCTTCCGGCAATGATAATGGAAGGCACTACGGTCATTATCAGTCCGCTTATCGCCCTGATGAAAGACCAGGTCGACGCGGCGCTTGAAAACGGCATACCAGCGGCCTTCATGAACAGCTCGATGAGCGCCCAGGAGATTTCAGCTGTATATCGACGCCTGAGATCAGGAGAGGTAAAGCTTCTCTACATCGCTCCTGAGCGGTTCGCGATGCCCCATTTCCTTGAAACCCTGAAGACTTTTCTCGTCTCGCTTTTTGCAATAGACGAGGCGCACTGCGTATCGGAATGGGGCCATGACTTCCGGCCGGATTACCTTAGCCTCTCCATAATCCCAAAGGCCTTCCCTCATACGCCGGTCGCGGCCTTCACCGCAACGGCGACCCTCATGGTGCAGGAAGACATAATCAGGAGGATCGGCCTGCGCAATCCGCATGTCGTGCGTGCGTCCTTTAACCGCGAAAATCTTTTCTATGAAGTAAGACCAAAACAAAAAATTGAATTGCAAATCCTGGAATTCCTGATGAAGCACAAAGACGGGCCTGGCATAATCTACCGGACGACCCGTGACGCGGTGATGACGACAGCCGGTTTTCTGGTCTCAAAGGGGATAAAGGCGCTGCCTTACCACGCCGGGCTGTCCCCTCGGGAGCGGACCAGGAACCAGGAGGCCTTCAACCGGGACGAAGCACAGGTGGTCGTGGCTACGATAGCCTTCGGCATGGGGATAGACAAGTCAAATGTCCGTTTTGTGATCCATGGCGACCTGCCAAAAAATGTCGAGGCCTATTACCAGGAAACCGGGCGCGCCGGGCGCGACGGCGAACCTGCCCGCTGCCTCCTCTTTTTCAGCAGGGGCGACATCCCGAAAATACGTTATTTCATCGACCAGATAACAGAGGCCTCGGAACGTTCCGCGGCGATCGAGAAACTGAACCAGATGGCCGGGTATGCGTCCCATAACATATGCCGGAGGAAACAGCTTCTGGGGTTTTTCGGCGAGGACTATCCGGAGGGCAAATGCACTGGCTGCGATATCTGCGAAGGTTCAGCCGAACTGATCGATATCACCGTGGACGCCCAGATAGTGATGTCCGCCGCCTCAAGGACAGGGCAGCGTTTCGGCGTGGGCCATATAGTGGATATGGTGACAGGCTCCGATACGAAGCGTATCCGGGAACTGAGGCATAATGAGATAAAGACCTACGGCGTTGGAAAAAATAAAAACAAGGAGCACTGGCGGAGCATTATCCATGAACTGCTCGCACAGGACATTATGGAGCAGGAAGGCGGTCCTTACCCTGTGCTCAAAATCACCCGGAAAGGTCTTGACGTGCTCTGCGGCAGGGAGAAGGCTTTCGGGTTAAAAAGAGAGGAAGCGGGGGCCTCACTGGCAGGAGGAAGGGTGGAATACGATGAGGCCCTGTTTGAAAGGCTTCGCGCTTTAAGAAAACAGATCGCGGAAGAAAATGAAGTCCCTCCTTATATCATATTCTCGGACAGGACCCTCCATGAGATGTGCAGGCGTTTCCCTGCAGCCCTGGCTGATATGAGGACTATCAACGGCGTGGGCGGCGTAAAACTGGAGCGGTACGGAGAGGATTTTGTCCGGGAGATAAAGAACTACCTGGAAGAAAATCCCCGTGAAAGGCGCGAAGATGAGTCAACGCACTCTCCTGTTGCAGGGAAAAAGGGTAAAACCGCGGAAGCTACATATGAGCTGTTTAAAAAAGGGATGTCCCTTGAGGACATCGCCGGACAGCGCGGCCTCGCACTGTCCACCGTAGCTTCTCATATGGCCCAGGCCATACGGGGCGGCCATTACGTGGATATTGACCTGCTCGTAGCCCCGGCAAAGCGTAAAGAGATCGAATCGGTGTTTCTGGGATCAGGACAGTGGGGACTGAACCCCGTCATCGAGCATTTCGGCGGCACGGTGACCTATGAAGAGGCAGGGCTGATAAGGGCCTGGCTCCAGCGCAAAAAAGAGACCGGGGATTTCGGGGACTTGCCCGGTGTTAGCAGGTAAGAAAGTGTTCCTGTATTGGAAACGTCTGCCCCACGGCCCCGGCCTGTTCGATGAAGGACAGCAATCTTTTCGTCTCATGATGGTCCTTTAAGTAAAAAAGCGCCGATGGATTTTTCGACTTCCCTGTCCGCACTGTTATTCCTGTTTTCTTTAATGCCTTTTTCACGTGCGGGACATTCCACTTGTCCAGTTCCCTGCCGCCGTCTATGGCTGGTATACAACATGAAGTAGAATTCGCTCATCTCCATATCCAATGGTAGTCTCACGGTGTTTGCCCCTTCGGGGCTTGTTTTGTTGTTCGCTGGAGCCTGGTTAGAATGCGGCCTCATATACGTAATTTCCCCTATATATATTTATCGGCAAAAGAGACCATTTCCTTTAAGTGGTCAGCAAATAACGGTGCATGTCAGGTTAGCGGAATAGGTGATTAGGATCAGAAAAAATTCAAGGACAAAAGATTTTACTTTATCTTTTTTGCGACTATGCTCCAGTAGCCGTCTCTTTCTTCAATCCCGATCAGTTCCTGTCCGACCTTTGATAGCCACAACGGAGCATTCACTCTTGTATCTTTTTCCGAGGTGAGCAGCTCGATAACAGTTCCAATTTCCTCGTTTTTGATAGCTGAAATAAGTTCCATAAGAGGTCCAGGACATCCCAGGGTGCAACGAGCATCAATTGTCTTATCGATTTTCACATCTTCCATTTAATATTTCAGGACAAAAAATTTGCTATTGACGGGAAAATGTTAGCAATATTGCCGGGAGCAAGTCAATGTCACACACGCGGGTTGGGATGCCATTATCATTGACTTGATATCATTATTGATATTATAATTTCAAATGAATAGGGTTGCCAAAATCGTTTCGATGATGAAAAGCAATCCTCAGGACATACAGTTTGCGGATTTGTGCATGGTATGTGACCATTATTTCGGGCCGGCCAGGCATAGGGGCGGCAGCCACAGGATATACATGACGCCGTGGCAGGGCGACCCGCGCATTAACATTCAAAACGAAAAGGGAAAAGCCAAGGCATAT
>JAKAEG010000037.1:10684-14556 GCA_021819985.1 Nitrospirota bacterium
CATATCAGGTGAAACAAGTGCTAAAGGCTATCGAGATTTTGGAGGTGAATCATGGCCATGAAAAATGATCATTATACTTACAGAGTGACCTGGTCCGCGGAAGACAAGGAATACGTCGGCCTGTGCGCCGAATTTCCGAGCTTAAGCTGGCTTGCGAAAACGCCCGAGAGCGCGCTAAAGGGCATACGGAAGGTTGCCGCGGAGGCTATAGAGGACATGAAAAAGTTGGGCGAGCCCGTGCCGGAGCCGATAGCAAACCACCGTTATAGCGGCAAATTCGTCGTTCGCGTCACGCCGGAGACCCACAAGGCGCTTGCAATAGAGTCGGCCGAGACCGGGATAAGCCTTAATCGTCTTGCCGCCGCAAAATTAAGCCGGTAATTCGGATCAACCATAAAGAACCTTGTCAGCCTTAAAAATCTTTTTGATAAAGGCGTCACCAAGAGAAAGCCTATTTCCCTTATGCCGGAGAGGAAGGCCCATTGGTCGGAATATGGATTGAAGTCCCTGTCGAGGAAAATAGAGTTTTCTTTGCCCCTCGGAATTTTCTGGAGCGGAAGGGCAATAAGGCTTCCAACGCCCCCTTTTGGCATCGTGTTCTGGCTAGGAAAGAACCTGTCATAAGAATCGAGGCCCAGTTGGGGATGCCTTTCCAGCGTGTAGGTAAGGATGGCCGAACCAAGTTTCCGGGCCAGGACCGCTTGTATAAGGGAATCGAAAAATATCCAGACATGTCCTCCATTGCCTGAACGGGAACGCTCAAGCGCTGCGGGCACGCCAATCTCCTCACAAGTCTTTAGAAACGCTGTTGCGTCCGCTTTCCACGAGGCCTTGTCAAAATCTACGGCTAAAAGCCAGTATGTCTCCTCCAGAAGGAGCGGATAAACGCCAATAGTATGCTTCCCCGTAAGGTGGTTTTGAATTATTTCATCAGGGCTAATGGCCGCATGCTTGAATGAATTGACGGATTTGAATTTTTATTCGTATACTGGAAAAGACTCTTTGCTGAAAGGAGGTGGACAGATGATCGCCCGTTTCATGCCGGGGCTTTTTAAAGCCGCGTTTGGCTGAAGTAGCCTTGCCCAAAAGCCTGGTCGAGGTTTTCCGGTTATGGAGTTCGGCGGTTATTCGGATCCACGCTCCAAAAGCATGACACTTAATCCGCTTCGTTAAGCCGAACTATCCGCAAACAAGAACTCCATAAGGGAAAGAAATTCTCTAACCTCAAGGCAGCGCCGGTAAGTATTGTCTGCCCGGCATGCTGAAATTTCTTAGTATTTATACTCCGACCTTGCTGCTCCGGTTTTGAAACGAATTGTTTTTTCTGGAATTGCATTTTTGCGGCATAGATACGGAAGGTTTTAAATATAAACAAAAAACGGAGGACATATGAGCGGCAAAGACTATACAAAGATGTGGGAAGAGCTTGGCCTTAATCTAGAAAACCATGCGGGGCTTCTGGGAGTTCTTTCAAAGGCATATACGGACATCTATCTTTCCCAGAAAAACAGGCCCAAGGCGATGGAGTATTTTGATTTCGTTATCTCCGAGGTCCACGGACTCAGGATCGAGGAGATATTAAACGCGAAGGAGGCGGGCCGAAAGGTCGTGGGGACATTCTGCGTTTACGTGCCTGAGGAGATCGTGCTTGCGGCAAACGGCGTATGCATCGGCCTTTGCGCGGGGGCGGAAGTAGGCTCCGGCGAGGCCGAAAAATTCATCCCCAGAAACACCTGCGCGCTTATTAAGGCCTTTATGGGGTTCAAGCTTTCGGGCCTTTGCCCATACGTTGAGTCCAGCGATCTCATCGTGGGCGAGACAACCTGCGACGGCAAGAAGAAGGCCTATGAAAGCTTTAACGATATAACCGGGAAGGTCTACGTGATGGAAATCCCCCATATGAAGACCGCGGAGGACAGGAAGCTCTGGCTAAGCGAGGTCAAAAGGTTCAAAACCAAAATGGAAGAGCTTACCGGAAACACCATAACGCTTGAGGGGCTTAAAAAAGCCGCATCGATTGTAAACGCAAAAAGGAAAGCTCTCCAGCGTTTAAGCAGGCTGAGGGCGGCGGACCCCGCTCCGATTTCAGGCCTGGACGCGCTGCTTGTAAACCAGGTCTCTTTCTATGACGACCCCGTCAGGTTCACCGAAATGACCAACAAGCTCTGCGACGAGCTGGAGCAGAGGGTATCTGCGGGTACAGGCGTGGCCGCAAAAGGCGCTCCCCGCATTCTCGTTTCCGGCTCCCCGATGGCGATACCCAATTGGAAACTTCACGCGATTATCGAGAGCAGCGGGGCCGTGGCTGTTGGCGAGGAGTCCTGCATAGGGGAAAGAAACCACCGGGACCTGCTGGATGAGAATTTTGGCAGTGTGGATGAGGCCATGGAAAAACTGGCGTCCCGGTATCTGAGGATAGACTGCGCCTGCTTTACGCCAAATGACGAAAGGCTGGACAATATTAAAGCCCTCACAAAAAATCTCCACGCAAACGGGGTCATCCACTATTCCCTGCAGTTCTGCACGCCTTACATGATGGAGGCGTACAGGGTGGAGAAGGCCATCACCGAAACGCCTTTCATGCGCATAGAGACCGATTACAGCATGGAGGATTTCGGGCAATTAAAGACCAGGGTGGAAGCCTTCATAGAAATGCTCAAATAAAAGATGAAGGCGCTCGGAATAGACATAGGCTCCAGGTTCATAAAGGCCGTGCTTGTGGAGGGGGGTGAAGTCTCCGGTTTTCGGAAGCTCGATACCTCATTTGATCCGCTTGAAAGGTGCAAAAAGCTGCTTGATGAGATGCCCGCGGAAAGGGTGATCGCCACCGGCTATGGACGGCACCTTCTGGAGGTGCACACGGACATAAAGACCATTACCGAGATAAAGGCGTTTGCCAGAGGCGCGCGGGAGATGTTTCCCGCGTGCCGCACAATCATAGACATCGGCGGGCAGGACACGAAGGTAATAAGTCTGGGTGAGCCGGGCGCTGTCAGAAAGTTCGAGATGAACGACAGGTGCGCAGCCGGCACGGGCAAGTTCCTTGAGATAATGGCCAGGGCGCTGGGCTATTCCATCGAGGACTTCGGTTCCGAAGCATCTAAAGGCAACGAGGGGCTCCAGGTAAACAGCATGTGCACAGTCTTTGCCGAGTCCGAAGTGATCTCTCTTATAACCAAGGGGGCCAAAAGAGAGGATATCGCCATGGCCCTGCACCGCTCCGTTTCCGGCCGTGTGCTCTCGATGGCGCAGAGGGTGGACGTGGAAGATGAGATCGTATTTGCCGGGGGCTGTGCCAGAAACGTTCTGCTTAAAGAGCTTTTTGAGGCCGGCACCGGGAAAAAAGTACGGGTGGCCCAGAATCCTGAAATAACAGGCGCACTGGGGGCCGCGCTTTTCGCATTGGAAAGATGAACTCAAGGGGGGTAAGGGGTTGGGACCCCACGTGGTCTGCAAAACCATGCTCGCATCGCTCAAGAAAGGTGCGGTGGGTTCGATTCCCACTATCCCCCTCCAAAAAGTGAGGAACGTATAAAAAAGGTAATTGACGCAAGGGGTCTGGGATGTCCCAAGCGCATCAAGATTGTTTCATAAAAGAAGAAAAAATGAAAAAGTTCCAGAGAAAGCAAAAATCATGAACACGAGATATGTCCACTCACTGGTAAATAAACTCCTTTGGGGTGTTATATTGCTTGAGTATTCCCTTGATTATCTTGAATTCATGAATGGTTTGCATCGAAATACAAACCATGCGGATAAAGACAAAAAAATACAGACCAACCAGAGAAATGACGCCTAAGCAAAAAACCATCGAATCACAAGAGGCCTCAGAATAGAACGGCTTGCTGAAACTATTGCCTTTTCCCAAGCAA
>JAKAEG010000350.1 GCA_021819985.1 Nitrospirota bacterium
TTAAAAGCCCGTTCACCGTAGTTATCGAAAGACCGCTGATAATAAGCCCGCCCACGATATGGCCCTTCGAAAGAGGAGTAAGCAGATAACTTTCCTCTATGCCAAGAAAACGGTCCATTACCAGATTGAAAGCGCCGGTCGTCAGGGTGCCAAGGAATATGGCCATTATCACGACACCCGGCACGAGAGACTGATAATAATCCACCTTGCCGTAAAGGTTTACGTCCCTCAAAAGAGGCACATCGTTCCGCTCTCTTACAGGCACGTACTCCGCCCCTATTGAAAGCAGCGCCGCGTTCACAAGGTTCCGGATCGTCTCGGAGGATATGCTGTCCGTGTTATCAAGGAAAAGACCTATATCCGGTCTGCCCCGGACCGCGACCCTCCGGCTGAAATCGGGGGGTATGATGAGCGCGGCCTTGTATTTTCCCGCTCTTACGCCGTCCACTGCCGCCTGCTCGTCATCCAGTGCCACTATCCGAAACGTCCTTGGCCCGGCCTGCACGGCCTGAAGATATTCCATTACCCGTTTGGCGTAGGGTCCGCCGTCCTGGCTTACAACGGCAAGAGGCAGGTCAGTGAGCTTTCCCTGGAACGAATTGCCGAGTATTACAAGGTAGATAATGGGCATCAGTATGCTCATGCCCAGCACCACCGGGTTCCGCTTGAACTTCTTCAGGTCTCTTTCTATTACCGCAAGGAGTCTTGTCATTTTGTTAAAAAACTTCGGGTCATCTTCCCAACCTCGCGGGCATGCCGGCCCCGACCAGGAAATTTACTTTTTTTGCCTCTTCCTCCCGTATGGACTTGCCCGTGTAATGGATGAAGACGTCTTCCAGGGACTGCTCGTGGACCGATGCCGCAAGGATTGCGCCGCGCGAGGCCCTCACGACGTCGATAAGCCCGGGCAGGTTCTCAGCCCCGTTGTCCACGGAGACTGAAAAGGAATCGTCCTCACTGTTTATCTTGTGCACGTAGGGCATTTTTTCAATTGCCTTGATGATCTCATCGGCAGGGCCTGAGACCTTTAGCTTTATAATGTCGTTTCCGGGGATGCCCGCCTTGAGTTCCGCCGTGCTTCCCATGGCGATGATCTTTCCGGCGTCGATGATCGCGACACGCCCGCAGAGCGTCTCCGCCTCATCCATGTAATGCGTCGTGAGGAATATGGTTATGGATTCACCCTGCCCGCCTACGGTCAATTTTCTAAGGAGTTCCCATACCACGCGTCTGGACTGCGGATCCAGCCCGATGGTAGGCTCGTCCAGAAAAAGCAGCGCGGGCTTATGGACAAGCACACGCGCGATCTCGAGCCTTCTTCGCATCCCGCCTGAATAGGCCGCCACCAGATCATCGGCCCTTTGCGTAAGCCCCACCATGTCCAGAAGATATTCGGTCCTTTGTTTTCTCTCTTTGGAGCGAACGCCGTAGAACCGGCCGTAGATATCCATGTTCTCCCTGCCCGTGAGGTCCAGATCGCTGGTCATTGCCTGAGGCACTACCCCGATATGCTGTCTCACCTGGGCGGGTTCCTCCGCCACATCAAAACCAGCGACGGACGCCTTGCCGCCGCTGGGCTTAAGGAGCGTGGTAAGCATTCTTATGAGGGTTGTTTTTCCGGCGCCGTTTGGGCCCAGAAAGCCGAAAAACTCTCCCCTGTCCACCTGGAAGCTGATCCTGTCCACCGCGGTTGCGGAACCGAATTTCCTGGTTATCCCAGATACGACTATGGCTTTTGTGTCCTGCATATATGAACAGCTTATTTCAGGGAGTTTTTGCCTGCGGAGGGATCTTCACCTCCACCGTCATCCCCGGTTTAAGTATCCTTTCCGGGTCGTTTAAAACGCTTACTTTTACCCTGAAGGTCTTTATGTCTTCCCGTCCGCGTATCACGTCCCTTTGCGTCGCGAATTCCGCGAACCGGCCTATTTCGGTGATCTTCCCTTTAAATACCTTTCCCGGCACTCCATCCACAGTTATGTATGCCGGCGCATTCAGTTCCACGCGGCCTATCTTTGTCTCATCTATGTCGACCCGGGCATAAAGGCCGTTCAAGTCCACTACCGTTAAAATAGTGTCCCCCGGGCTGACAGTCTCTCCCTGTTCATGCGCCTTGAAAATAACAGTGCCTGCCACTGGAGTTTTTATGACCGTATCGTCCAGCTTGGAGCGGTAATAGCTGACATTCGCCTGCGCCTCTTTAAGCATCGCCTTTGAGGAGTCAAGCTGGGAAAGGGCCGCATTGTAGCCGGTGGCCGCGGCTTCTTTTTTCGCGCGGGCCGAAGCCAGTTTAGCTATTGAAGAGCTGTAAGCAGCCTTGTTCACATCCGAAGCCGAAACCGACTGGTCGCGGCTCTGGGTGGAGATGAAACCTTTTTTATACAGGTCCTCCGCCCTTTTTGCGTCTTTCATGGATTCGTCCCTCTGGGCAAGCGCCATGTCCACATCGGCTGCGGCGCTTTTTGCGTCCGCGTCCGCGCTAAGGATGGCAGCCTTCGAGTTTTGCACCTGCGCCACAGCGGCCCTGATATCGGCCTCCGCCTTGTTTTGGGCGGCCATGGCCTGCGCGAGCGACGCCTTTATATCTTCACTGTCAAGCGTGATGACCGCCTGACCCTCTTTGACCGCATCGCCTTCGCGGGGTCCAAGCCATGATATGCGTCCCGCTATTTTGGGGGCGAGATTGACTTCGTAGCCGTCCATTATGCCCGTCACCCGGATGGGAGGGACAGTCTCTTTACGGCCCGGACGGAGAGCCAGCAAAACCGCGCCCGCCGCAAATATTACCAGCAAAAGGATGATTACTTTGGACTTCTTGCCGGCGTTTTTCTTCATGTTAGCGCTCACTTACCTATTCTAGGGCCCGTGGGGTATAAAAGTCAAAAGGGGAATAAGATTGGCTCTTTAGAATTTTGTGTTTTGGGGAGCGGACGGCATTCGCTCCCTATGCGTTTACCCGGTTTACGTATTGCCGTTTTAAAAATTAAGCCCCCGCCCGGAGGCGGGGGCTTTTCTGAACATTTTGCTGGAAGCAGTTTCTCAGACCTGGGTGGAAAGGAAAACAGGCA
>JAKAEG010000351.1 GCA_021819985.1 Nitrospirota bacterium
GCTCTGATGCCCGACGTCCCAGACGAATTTGTCCTCAGGGCAATTGAAAACGTAATGAAGGGCGACTGTAAGCTCCACCACACCCAGGTTGGAAGCCAGATGGCCGCCGTTCTGGGAGACATGGGTTATTATGAATTCCCTTATTTCAGCGCAAAGGGGCCCAAGCTCCTTTTCCTCAAGACCCTTCAGGTCCTCAGGATTGTCTATGAACTCAAGCATTTGTTAACTGCGGACCCCCTTAGTTTTTCCTCTCAACTATATACCTGGCTATTTCCCGTAGAGGTTCGGCCTCGGGCCCAAATACGCCATCCAGCGCGGAAATGGCTTTGCCAACAAGGTCTCTTGCTTCCTGTTCAGAGGCTTCCAGACCGTAAACGGACGGATATGTGAATTTGTTCTTGCGCTCGTCCGAACCCGCGGTTTTTCCCATTAAAGCGGTCTCGCCTTTTACATCAAGAATATCATCAGCCACCTGGAAGGCAAGTCCCACCGCTTCACCGTAGCCGGTGAGGGCTTCAAGTCCGGCAGGAATCGTTCCCGCGAGCATCCCTCCCATCCTTACGGAGGCCGTTATGAGCTGGGAGGTCTTGTGCATGTGAATAAAATGTATCATCTCCCGGCTGGCTGCGCTACTTTTATGGTCCCGGCTGTCGTTATCTGATTGAATGTCACCAGATGGAATGCCGCCTGATGACGCGCTTTCAGATGACCAACCTTTAGGGTCTTGCTCAGATAAAATATCCTGCGCCTGTCCTGCCACCATTCCATAAAGACCAGCCCGCCTTGCCACATCCATTATCACCTGGAGAAGGGCATCCGCATTTATCCCATGCTCCGGGACGGACAGCATATGGAAGGCCTCCGTTAAAAGGCCGTCGCCGGCCAGTATGGCCATGGCTTCGCCATATACCTTATGGTTTGTGGGTTTGCCCCTTCTTAGATCGTCGTCGTCCATGGCTGGCAGGTCGTCATGTATAAGCGAATAGGTATGTATGAGTTCAAGGGCGCATGCATAGCGGAGGATGTTTTCGGGCTTTTCCCCTCCGGAGGCCTCATATGAGGCAAGGGCCAGGACCGGCCTCAACCTCTTGCCGCCCGCTTTTATCGAGTACTCCATCGATTCTTTAAAAAAGGCAGGCTTTATCGGGGAAGCAAGAAAATAATCCCGGAGGTACGCGTCAACAAGCCGGCTTTTCCCGGCAAGGTATTCTTTCAGATCGAACAATCGGGGTCACCTATTCCCACTCACCCGACGTCCATTCCTGTTCAAATCGCTTATTCCCATTCTATCGTGATTTATTCCCACTCAATAGTTCCAGGGGGCTTGGAGCTGATATCGTAAACCACCCTGTTTACGCCTTTTACTTCGTTGATTATCCTGTTTGAGATGGAGCCCAGAAGCTCGTAAGGGAGCTTTGCCCAATCCGCCGTCATGCCATCGAGGCTCTGGACCGCGCGCACCGCCACGGCATAATCATATGTCCGTTCGTCCCCCATTACGCCCACTGTCCGCACCGGAAGCAAAACGGCGAACGACTGCCATAGTTGCCCGTAAAGCCCGGCTTTCTTTATCTCTTCCAGCACTATGGCGTCTGATTCCCGCAGGATCTCAAGCTTTTCGGCGGTTATCTCGCCCAGGCAGCGTATTGCCAGTCCCGGTCCAGGAAAAGGCTGTCTCCAGCAGATATCATCCGGCAGACCCAGTTCCGTACCCAGGACCCTCACCTCGTCCTTGAACAGCTCCCGGAGAGGCTCTATGAGCTTGAGCTTCATAACTTCGGGCAGGCCTCCCACATTGTGATGGCTCTTTATAATTGCCGACGGGCCTTTGAACGAAACACTCTCTATTACGTCGGGGTAAAGCGTTCCCTGGGCCAGGTATTCCGCTTTTTCTATCTTCCCGGCCTCTTCTTCGAAAACCGCTATGAACTCCCTGCCTATTATCTTTCTCTTTTGTTCCGGGTCCGTTATGCCGCGGAGCTTTTCAAGAAACCGCTCTTTTGCCTCCACATGGATGAGCTTCATCTGGAAATGCTTCTGGAAGGTTTCTATAACTTTATCTGCTTCGCCCTTTCTCAAAAGACCGTTGTCCACGAATATGCATGTAAGGGCGTCGCCTATGGCTTTATGGATAAGGAGCGCCACAACAGAGGAATCCACACCGCCTGAAAGGGCGCAGATGACGTTTCTGCCGCCGTCAGTCTGTTTTTTTATGTCTTCCATCGAGCTTTCTATGAATGAACTCATTTTCCAATCGGGCTTGCAGCCGCATATCTCAAAAAGGAAATTCCTGATTATCCTTGCTCCCTCCGCGGTATGGGCCACCTCCGGATGGAACTGAAGGGCATAGAGTCTGCCTTCATGGTTTGACATGGCCGCGTAAGGCGAATTCACCGTGTGGGCAATTGCGCGGAAACCGGCGGGCAGCTCTTCTATTTTATCGCCATGGCTCATCCAGACGATGCTCTTGTCGTAGACTCCCCAGAGGAGTCCCTTGTCATCGTCCACCACAAGCTCGGCCCTGCCGTATTCTCTTCTGGATGAACGGGCGACCCTGCCGCCAAGCATATGGGCCATTATCTGCATGCCGTAGCAAAGGCCAAGCACCGGCACGCCAAGCTCAAAAACAGCCGGATCGAGTATCGGGGCCCCCTCGGCATATACAGAGGCGGGGCCGCCGGAGAGTATTATCCCCTTTGGGGCGAATTCCCTTATTTTTTCGATCGGCGTGTTGTAAGGGAATATTTCCGAATAAACATTGGCCTCTCTTACCCTGCGGGCTATGAGCTGGGTATACTGAGAGCCGAAATCGAGTACGAGGATCTTTTCAGAGTGCATGGAATTGATTATAACTCAAATCCTGGCTTTAAAAAAAGGATTCGGGAGGCAAAAAAGACCTGCCATCTCTTTTTGCCCTGCAAAATTGTCCCAAATAATAAGTTCATGGAATTCCGTGCGGAGCTTTCAGGCAACAGGACCTACCTGCTCTTTTTATTGAGCAGCCTGAAAGTCTCTTCGTAAATGGATTTACGCGGGCCGACAGCGATAGCGGCAATTCCA